>NZ_LZIX01000298.1:0-21223 GCF_001666955.1 Mycobacterium sp. E735
CCAGGCCGGCCTGCCCTACGCCCAAATCGGCACCAACAAGGGTGGCGTCATCCCGCTCACCAACGAGACCGCCGGGAACGCCGTGCGGGCGGCCAATTTCGTCGGCGCCGGCAACGACCTGGTGCTCGACCTGAATGCGATGTACAGCTCCCAGGACCCGCGGTCCTACCCGCTGGTTCTGGCGACGTACGAGATCGTCTGCTCGAAGGGCTCCGACGCGGACACCTCAGGGGCCATCAGGTCGTTCCTCACGGTGGCCGCCGGCAGCGGGCAGGCCGACCTTCCCTCGGCCGGCTATGTTCCGCTGCCCGATAAGGTCAAAGAGCGGCTGGTTGCCGCGATCAACGCCCTGCAGTGACCGAGTGGCCCCGGGCGTAAGGAGCGACAGAACTGTGCCGGGATCACGGTGACCACGCCAAACCCCACCGACGCCGGCTCGGGCGCGACCGTGGCCGCGCCGTTCCCCGAGGCGCCGCTGATTCCGATCAACCCGTGGGGACAGACCCGCCCACACGTCGGGGATCGGGTGTTCCGCTGGCTCGCCAACGGTTCGGGCCTGCTGATCGTGGTGGTGATCGGCGCGATCGGCGGATTCCTGCTGCTGCGCGCGATACCGGCGTTGAAGCGCAACCGGGAGAACTTCTTCACCTACGACGGCAACTGGGTCACCACCGACACCTCGGCGATGCACTTCGGCATCTCCGATCTGCTGAAGGTCACCGTGTTCGTGTCGGCGTTCGCGTTGCTGCTCGCCATGCCGGTCGCGCTGGGCGTCGCCATCTTCATCACGCAGTACTCGTCGCGGCGCACGGCCAGCCCGTTGGCCTATGCCGTCGATCTGCTGGCCGGGGTTCCCTCCATCATCTACGGCGCGTGGGGCCTCTACGTCCTGGCGCCGCAGTTGCGACCCGTCGCCACGTGGCTCAACCGATCGCTGGGTTGGTGCTTTTTGTTCGCCGACGGCAACACGTCGGTGGCCGGTGGCGGCACCATCTTCACCGGCGGCATCGTCCTGGCGGTGATGATCCTGCCGATCATCACCGCCGTCACCCGCGAGGTGTTCGTCCAGACACCGCATGAGCAGATCGAGGCCATGCTGGCGCTCGGCGCCACCCGCTGGGAAGTGGTGAAGACGATCGTGCTGCCGTTCGGGTGGTCGGGCTACATCAGCGCGGCGGTGCTGGGGCTGGGCCGCGCCCTGGGGGAGACGGTCGCGCTGCTGATCATCCTGCGCGGCACCCAGGCAATGTTCGGCTGGTCACTGTTCGACGGGGGCTCTACCGTCGCGACCAAGATTGCGGGCACCGCCGCCCAATTCAACGACCAATACAAGGCCGGCGCGTACATCGCCGCGGGACTGGCGCTTTTCGTGCTCACGTTCCTCGTCGACGCCCTGGCGCGTGGCGCCGCGGCCGGTACCCGATGGGGCGCCCGATGACCTCGATGCTGGACCGCCCGCTGAAGCCGCGCACGTTCTCGCGGCCGAGCCGGCGCCGACGGGCCGCGGATCACGTTGCGCTGGCACTGGTTTCGCTGTCGATGGTGATCGCGGTGACACCCCTGCTGCTGGTGCTGTACTCGGTGGTCGCCAAGGGGTACAGGGCGATTGCATCGACCGTTTGGTGGACGCACTCGCAAGCGGGCATGACCGCCTTCGTGGCCGGCGGCGGCGCCTACCACGCGATCGTGGGCACGCTGTTGCAGGGATTGGTATGTGCGGTCATCTCCATCCCGGTCGGCATCATGCTCGCGATCTACCTGACCGAATACGGCGGCGGCACCGCGCTGGGCAGGCTGGCCACGTTCATGGTCGACATCCTGAGCGGAGTGCCCTCGATCGTGGCGGCTTTGTTCGTCTACGCCCTGTTCGTTGCCACGCTGGGCATGCCCCGCTCCGAGTTCGCGGTGTCGTTGGCCCTGGTCCTGTTGATGCTCCCGGTGATCGTGCGAGCCACCGAGGAGATGCTGCGAATCGTCCCGGTGGATCTGCGCGAGGCCAGCTATGCGCTCGGCGTACCGAAGTGGAAGACGATCCTGAGGGTGGTGATCCCCACCGGGCTGTCCGGCATCATCACCGGCATCATGCTGGCGACGGCCCGGGTGATGGGCGAGACGGCGCCGTTGCTGATCTTGGTCGGCTACGCGCAGTCTATGAACTTCGACATCTTCAGTGGCTTCATGGGGACGCTACCCGGCATGATGTACAACCAGACCAGCGCCGGCGCGGGCGTGAGCCCGGTCCCCACGGATCGGTTGTGGGGTGCCGCCCTAACCCTCATCCTGGTGATCGCCACAATCAATGTCGGGGCCCGAGTGATAACGAAATTGCTCGGCACCAAGAAGTCATAGGTAGGAGCAGTCAGTGGCCAAACGGTTGGACCTCAAAGCCGTCAACATCTACTACGGTTCGTTTCACGCGGTCGCGGATGTGACGCTGTCGATCCTGCCGCGCAGCGTCACGGCGTTCATCGGCCCGTCGGGTTGCGGCAAGACGACGGTGCTGCGCACGCTCAACCGGATGCATGAGGTGGTCCCCGGCGGGCGCGTTGAGGGCAACGTGCTCCTCGACGACGAGGACATCTACGGCGCCGGAGTCGACCCGGTCGGCGTGCGCCGGGCGATCGGAATGGTGTTTCAGCGGCCGAACCCGTTCCCCGCCATGTCGATTCGTGACAACGTGGTGGCCGGTTTGAAGCTGCAGGGCGTGCGCAATCGCAAGGTGCTCGACGAGACGGCCGAGTACTCGCTGCGCGGGGCGAACCTGTGGGATGAGGTCAAGGACCGGTTGGACAGGCCGGGCGGAGGGTTGTCCGGCGGGCAGCAACAGCGCTTGTGTATCGCGCGGGCGATCGCCGTGCAGCCAGACGTGCTGCTCATGGACGAGCCGTGCTCCGCGCTGGACCCGATTTCGACGATGGCCATCGAGGAACTGATCAGCGAGCTCAAGCAGGACTACACCATCGTCATCGTCACCCACAACATGCAGCAGGCCGCGCGGGTCAGCGACTACACCGCGTTCTTCAACCTGGAGGCCGTCGGCAAGCCGGGGCGGTTGATCGAGGTCGACGACACCGAGAAGATCTTCTCCAACCCCAGCCAGAAGGCGACGGAGGATTACATCTCCGGCCGCTTCGGCTGATCCGGCCGCCTATTGCGAGGCCGGTTTCGTCTCCTCTTCGGGGAGCTTTCCGGTCGCCTGAAAGATGACGCGCCTGGCCACTTCGACGGCGTGGTCGGCGAAGCGCTCGTAGAACCGGCCCAGCAGGGTGACATCGACCGCGGCCGCCACCCCGTACTTCCATTCGCGGTCCATCAGCACCGAGAACAGGTGGCGGTGCAGATCGTCCATCGCGTCGTCCTCTTCGCGAATCCGGGCGGCCTTCTCCGGATCGCGGGACATCACCACCTCTTGCGCGCTGTTGCCCAATTCGACTGCGACCCGGCCCATTTCGGCGAAGTAGCCGTTGACCTCTTCGGGGAGCGCGTGCTGGGGGTGCCTGCGGCGGGCGATCTTTGCGACGTGCAGGGCCAGCGCGCCCATCCGGTCGATGTCGGCCACCATCTGGATCGCGCTCACGATGGACCGCAGGTCACCGGCGACCGGTGCCTGCAAGGCCAGCAGCACGAAGGCGCTCTCCTCGGCGCGGGCGCTCAGCGTGGCGATCTTTTCGTGGTCGGAGATCACTTGCTCGGCCAGCACCAGGTCGGCCTGCAACAGGGCTTGGGTGGCTCGCTCCATGGCGATACCCGCCAGCCCGCACATCTCGCCGAGCTGCTCGGATAACTCCGAGAGCTGCTCGTGGTAGGCGGTCCGCATACCGCCAAGCCTACGTTCCCGGGGCCGAAAACGGGCGGCGGAGCGCCCAAAAGCGCTTACTCGCAGGTGGTGTCGGCAGCGTTGGTGACGGTCAGGTCCTCGGGGAGCTTGGCCGGTGCGCTGCCGGACCCGCGTTCGATCTGCAGGCTGATCGATGATCCGCTCGGCTGCGGGGTGGCGACCGACTTGAAGTCGGGTCCGAGCACCACCTGAACGACCTGCCCGTAGCCGGAAACGCGCTGAACCCTCGCGTTGGCGAACGACGACGCGACGGTCGCCGCTGCCTGCTCGTTGCCGGCCGAGAACAACACCGTCGTCGTGTTGATCGAGCTCGGATAATCGTCCGGCGTCATCACGTTGAAGCCATTGCGCTTGAGCTGGCTGGTGGCCGTGGCGGCCAGGCCACTCTGCGTCGTCGCGTTGGACACCCGCACCGTGACGTCGCCCGGCGTGGTCGTGGTCACCTGCTCGTGCCGGGCCTCCGGGGCCGCGGTGGGGGCCGGCGTTTGCTTGGGGGCGGGCGCCTTCGTCTGACCGGACTTGTCGTCGGATGTCCCCAAATTCTTTGCGTTCTGGTCGTTTTCCTCGGGCAGCGGATCGTCGTTGATGATGGCGTCGAACAGCGCCCGCATATCACCCATGCGCGGCGGTTCGTCGCCGTTCTGGTCGGTCACACCGGTCGGCACCGTGACGAAGGTGACGTGCCCGGCCGCCATCCCCTGCAACGACTGCCCCAGCTGGATCAGGTCCTTCGACTGCACGTTGTCGACGACGGTGTCGCTGATGAACATGTTGACGACGTTGTTGAGCTTGTTGAGGTCGAGCAGGGTGTCCTCGGAGATCAGCGAGCGCAGCAGCGACGACAGGAACAGCTGCTGGCGTTTGATCCGGCCGTAGTCCCCGTTGGTTTCGGTGGTGACCTGGCGAGCCCGCACGTAATTCAGGGCGGTCGGGCCGTCGAGGACTTGGCGGCCGCCGTGATCGAGCACCGTGCCCAGCTCATAGTCGTGCAACGCGGATTTCGAGCACACCTCCACGCCGCCCAGGGCGTCGACCATCTTGGCGAACCCGGCGAAGTCCACGGCGATGAAGCGGTTGATGCTCAACCCGGACAATTTCTGGATCTCTTTGACCAGACATTTCGGGCCGCCGAAGGCGAATGCCGAGTTCAGTTTGGTCTCCGTGTAAACCATTTTCGGGCCCCAGGTCTTGGTCTTCGCGTCGTAAAGGGGTCCGTACTTGCCCGTGTCTGGGTTCCATGCCTCGCATTGCATCGGGGTGATCGCCAGGTCGCGGGGGAACGACACCGCCACCACCCGTTTGCGGTTGGCCGGAATGTTGACCAGCATCACCGTGTCCGATCGCGCGCCCCCGGCGTCTTCGGTGTCACCGGCGCCCATGTTGGCGTTCTCGCCGGCGCGCGAGTCCATGCCGACGATCAAGAAGTCTTCGTCGCCGTATTGCCCGTTGCGGTCGCGAATGTCATCCGACCCCTGGTCGAGCGCGCTGACGGTGTTGAGCCGGGCGTTCTTGGACGTGCTCCACTGCCACGCCCCGCCGGTCAACGCCACGGCCAGCACGGCAAACAGCGCCGCCACCGAGCGAGCGGCCAGCAGCATCGGGCGGTGGCGGCGGCGCGGTTTACGCGCGTGATCGTCGGGAGTTCCCTCGGCTGGCGGCCCGTCGCCGTTTCGGCCGTCGCCAGCCTCGAGGTCGGGAAGCTCCGAGATTACGTCGAGCGAGTAGGCGAGGTCCTCGATAACCTGCGTCTGCTGCAACTCGACCGGGAGGTCCGATTCGGCCTCGGCGGGCCCGGGTTCGGGCTCCGGTTCGAGTTCGAGTTCGGGTTCGGGCTCCGGTTCGGCGTGGCGGTGCGTGGACCGGCCGGTCGACGGGGCGCCCAGCTTCGCGATCAGGTCGGCGACGCTGAGCCCGCCGCCGGTGTGTGACCCGGATCCTTCGTCGTCGGCTGCGGACGGCTGGACGGTCTCGACGGCGGCGCCGGTCTGCCATAGGTGCAGGCTGTAGTCGGACGGGGGCTCGGAGAACCGCTCCCACGGGGCGGCGCCCAGCGCGGCCCGCCGAGCGTCGCGAGTGGCGTCCTCGGCGTCACTCATGTCCTACCGGCCTCCGAAGCTCTGATGCGGATGTCAGCGTGTCCGTGCGCAATGCCGTCCCAGCGCTCGGCATTCTCGGCGCTGCGGCTCGTTCCACCCGTGGGTGGCACTCCTTTGTCGCGCTCCGACGGCGGTGCGTTACCGATCCGCCAGAACGCGCCATGCAGCAAGGTCCACATCGTACTGAGTTATCGGTCCGGACGCGATTTCGAGCGGTCGATCAGCCGCCGGAGTGCATCACGTCGGCGCCGGCCGGCACGGTGCAGTCGTCGGGATCCGTCAGCCAGCCTTCGGGCAGCGCCACGCGGGCGGGTGACCCCTGCCGGCCCCGGGGGCCGCTCGCCGCGTCCGGGAAGGGGACCGTGCCGTCCAATTGGCTTAGCAGAGAATCGAGTTCGTCGAGCGTCTTGACCATCGCCAGCGCCCGGCGCAGCTCCGAGCCGGCCGGAAAGCCGTGCAGGTACCACCCGATGTGCTTGCGGATGTCGCGCATGCCCTTGTCCTCGCCGAAGTGCGCGGCCAGCAGCCGCCCGTGCCGGCGGACGATGTCGGCGACTTCACCCAACGTGGGCGGGGTGGGGGCCGGGCTCCCGGTGAACGCGGCCGAGAGTTCGGCGAAAAGCCAGGGGCGGCCCAAGCAGCCGCGGCCGATGACGACGCCGTCGCAGCCGGTTTTGGCCATCATCGCCAGCGCGTCGCTGGCGTCGTAGATGTCGCCGTTACCCAACACCGGAATCGTCGTCACGTGCTGCTTGAGCAGCGCGATCTGTTCCCAGTCGGCGCTGCCGGAGTAGCGCTGAGCCGCCGTGCGGGCGTGCAGCGCGACCGCGGCGGCGCCCTCGGTCTCGGCGATGCGGCCGGCATCGAGGTGCGTCCGATGCTCGTCGTCGATGCCGACGCGGAACTTGACGGTCACCGGCACCCCGGAACCCTCGGCGGCACGCACGGCCGCCGCGACGATCTGGCCGAACAGCCGCCGCTTGTACGGCAGCGCGGCGCCGCCGCCGCGTTTGGTCACCTTGGGCACCGGACAGCCGAAATTCATGTCGATATGGTCGGCCAGGCCCTCGTCGACGATCATTCGGGCGGCGTCGTACGTGGTCGCCGGGTCGACCGTGTAGAGCTGCAACGAGCGTGGCGACTCATCGGGAGCGAACGTGGTCATGTGCATGGTGACCGGGTGGCGCTCGACGAGGGCGCGCGCCGTCACCATCTCGCAGACGTAGAGCCCGCTGACGGTGCCGGCCTTCGACCGCTCGAGCTCACGACACAGCGTTCGGAATGCGACGTTGGTCACGCCCGCCATCGGGGCCAGCACCACCGGGCTGGCGAGCGTGATGGGACCGATGCGCAACGCTGGGTTACCGGCGGCTCATTGCCAGCTTGCCGGCGGTCTGGTGCAGCTCGAACGCGGTGGTCTTCTTGCCGGTGCGGGCTTCACGCTCGAGCTGGCGCTGCTTCGAGATCTCGAACTTGTCGCAGGCCTGCTCGAGTTCCTTGATCAGCAAGGCGAGGTCGTCGCGCATCGCCGCCGCCTCGCCGGTGAAGTCCTCGCGCTCGAAGATGCGCCATTTCTTCAGGACGGGCATGACGACGTCGTCGAGGTGGATGCGCGGGTCGTAGACGCCGCCGACGGCGATGAAGACGGCCTTGCGCCGGAACTCGGGGACCTGGTAGCCGGGCATCTGGAAGTTGCGCAGCACCTTGTGCAGCTCTTTCATTGCCTGATTGGGCGCAATCTCGAACCCGGCCTCGCTGACGTCGCGGTAGAAGATCATGTGCAGGTTCTCGTCGGCGGAGATCTTCTGCAGCAACTGGTCGGCGATGGTCTCGTTGCAGGCCTTGCCGGTGTTGCGGTGTGAAATCCGGGTCGCCAGCTCCTGGAAGGTCACGTAGATGACCGAGTCGAACAGGCTCTCGGCGAACAGGTCGGCCCGCACCTGCTGGTTCTGGCCCGGGCTGAAGCCCCGGTTCACCACCTCGATGCGGAGTTTCTCCAGCTCGACGGGGTCCACGGCGCGGGTCACGACCAGGTAGTCGCGCAGCGCGATGCCGTGCCGGTTTTCTTCGGCGGTCCACCGGTTGACCCACTGGCCCCAGGCGCCGTCCAAGCCGAAGTTCATCGCGATCTCGCGGTGGTATGACGGCAGGTTGTCTTCCGTCATGAGGTTCTGCACCATCGCCACCTGGGCGAGGTCGGAGAGCTGGCTTTCCTCGGGGTGCCAGTCCTGCCCGCCCAGCGCGTAGAAGTTCTTCCCGTCGGACCACGGGATGTAGTCGTGCGGGTTCCAGTTCTTGTGCATGCTCTCGTGCCGGTTGAGGCATTTCTCGACCACCGGTTCGAGCTCGTGCAGCAGCTGTAGGTTTGTCAGCTCTGCTGACATGGGGGCCCCTCCAGTTATCTGTGTCGACGGGTAGCAGTCAATATATCTGTGTACCTCAGTAGCATCAAGCTGCCTGGCCGCGCGCCGCGTAACGGTTAGATCCCACATCCGGGGCGTTCAGCTCAGGTCGTAAGGGTTGCCGCCGGGGTGGAGTCGATAAACCGGCAGTCGCACTAGCCCAAGTCGGGGGCGGGCACGTACGGGGCGGCCGTGATGTACAGCATGTTGACGCAGTAGTCGATGAATTGTTTTCGCGTTGCACCGAGCTGCCCGTTCAGGTACGCGGTGAACAGGCTCGAAAGGCCGCCGACCAGGCTGGTGGCGATCATCTTCTCCAGCACCGGGTCACCGATCCGCGACAGCTTGCGCTGCAGCAGTTCGATGAAGTTGGGCATCCACTCCGCGCCAGACCGGGTCAGGATCGGTTCGACCGCCGGCGCCAGCAACAGCACCCGGCCGCGAACCGGGTCGTCGACCATCAGCTCGACGAACTTTTCGACGGCTTCCCGCGGGGTGTTCGCCGAAGTGAGCGTGTTCATCGCGCGCGTACACACGTCGTCGTAGACCGCGCGGACGAATTCGTCGCGGTCCGAGAAGCTTTCGTAGAAATACCGCTCCGTCAGGGCGGCCTCGCGGCACACCGCGCGCACGGTCAGCGCGGGCCGGCTGCCGCTGCCGAGCAATTGCACGCCGGCGGCGATGAGGTTGTCGCGACGGAGGGTGAGGCGATCCCCCAGGGGGACGCCGGTCCACCGGCCCCGTCGTTGACCGGACTGCACATCGCTCCTAAGCTAGAACTGACAACACGTGTAGTCAGATTTGCAGATACCCACAGGAATCCAATAGTGACCCAACATACGTCCGGACCCCGGCCGCTGACCAGCGACGTCGCCTGCGACGAATCGGGCGGACCCGCCGTGGCCGCCGGCTGCCCGGTGTCGCCCCTGGGCTACGAGGCGCCACCGGTCCCGCTGGGGCCCGACTCGCTGACGTGGCGGTATTTCGGTGATTGGCGCGGCATGCTGCAGGGCCCGTTCGCGGGATCCATGCAGAACATGCACCCGCAGTTGGGCGCCGCGGTGGAGCAGCACTCGACGTTCTTCCGCGAACCCCTGCCGCGGGTGATGCGGTCGCTGTATCCGATCGGCGGGGTGGTCTTCGACGGCGACCGCGCTCCGACGACGGGCGCCGAGGTCCGCGACTACCACACCGACATCAAGGGCGTGGACGACCAAGGCCGCCGGTATCACGCGCTGAATCCCGACGTCTTCTATTGGGCACACTCCACGTTCTTCATGGGCACGATTCTGGTGGCGGAGCGGTTCGGCGGCGGTCTGACGGAGGCCGACAAGCGGCAGCTCTTCGACGAACACATTCAGTGGTACCGGATGTACGGCATGAGCATGCGCCCGGTGCCCAAGACCTGGGAAGAGTTTCAGGAATACTGGGACCACATGTGCCGCAACGTATTAGAGGACAATTACGCGACGCGGGCCGTGCTCGATCTGACCATCTATGACAAGCTGCCGATCGCTCCCTGGCTCCCGGACTGGCTGTGGGGCGGCCTGACCAGGCTGTCGCGGCCGTTCTTCGTCTGGCTCACGGTGGGCTTGTATCACCCGGCCGTTCGCGAACGGTTGGGCTTTGAGTGGTCCGACCGCGACGAGTGGCTGCACCGGCGCTTCGGCAACCTGGTGCGCCTGGTCTTCGCGTTCGTGCCGCGCCGGTACCGCAAGCACCCGCGGGCCCGCGCCGGCCTCGACCGTGCTTCCGGGCGCATCCCGGCCGACGCGCCGCTGCCGCAGACGCCGGCACGCAACCTCCCGCCGGTGGCCGAGCGGGGCGACCCGAAGCATTACTGCCCCGTCTCCTGAGCGCCGGCGCCCGCGTTAGGCGTGGGTGTGACCGTGAACGTCCTCGACGCCGGCCTGGTGCACATGCTGATGGCTGTGCTCGGTGCCGTCGGTGTGGCTGTGGTGGTGCTCGTGCTCGACGTGGTCATGCTCGTGCGCGGTGTGCGCGTGCGCGTGGGTCAGGTCGCCATGCCCATGCTCGTGCGCGTGGGGCTGGTCGTGGGTGTGCTGGTCGGTCATCGGTGCCTCCTTGGATCAATCACTTGGTGCCGCCGCGCCGCCGGTTCGACGGTTGCGCTGCTTCGCCGACGGCCTTCAGGCCGCCGTCTCTGCGGTGATGACCGGGCACGCCCGGGCCGGCGTGTTCGGCGTTGAAGACGGCGTCGGTGACGAGCTGCCGGACGTGGTCGTTCTCCAGGCTGTAGAAGATCGTCGTTCCCTCGCGGCGGGTGCGGACCAGCCGCGCCATCCGCAGCTTGGCCAGGTGCTGGGAGACCGACGGCGCCGGCTTGCCCACGTGCTCGGCGAGTTCGTTGACCGACATCTCGCGCTCGGTCAGGGCCCACAGCGCTTGCACCCGGGTGGTGTCGGCCAGCATCCGGAAGACCTCGACCACCAGGCTCGTCTGATCCTCGGGTAAGCGGCCTGCGCCACTATCTGCATGCATACGCAGATAATACCCGGGGTGCCGCCGCTGCCCCGCGCGCCGCTCAGGGTGATGGGACCACCGTGGACCGCCGCTGGCCGCCGTTGCGCTCGTTCCAGAACCGGTAGACGTCCACCGCGCCCGCGTCGGGTTGGTAGCGCATCGGCAGGCGCCGCTGATCCCAGCTCTTGGCGAATTCGTCGTAGAAGGTGGACACCTCGAAGTACTTGCGGTCGTCGAGGTAATAGTCCTCGTATGCCTCGCGCGTGATCAGAAAGACGACTTCCTTCGGTGAGCAGTAGTACAGCGACCCCAGGCACATCGGGCACGGATGCGCCATGACATAGATCGTGCTGTCGACCAAGTGCTCGGTGCCCAGCTTTGTGCACGCTTCACGGATGGCCAGGATCTCGGCGTGGGCCGTCGGGTCGTTCGTCTGCGCCACTTTGTTGGCGCTCTCTGCGAGCACCTCGCCGTCCTGGACGATCACGGTGGCGAACGGGCGGCCGCCCTCCGCGACGTTTCGGCGGGCCAGGTCGATCGTCCGCTGGGCGAAGTCGGTCACAGGTCGCAGGGTAGTCCCGCGGGGCCAAACCGCCCTGCGATACTGACTAGATTGTCTATTTAATTCGGGGGCGAGAGGGAGCACGATGGCGCGCACCGATCGTGATCGTTGGGACCTGGCAACCAGTGTGGGCGCGACGGCCACCATGGTCGCGGCGCAGCGGGCCCTGTCCTCCGACGCGGAGTTGATCGACGACCCTTATGCGGCGCCGCTGGTGCGCGCCGTCGGGATCGACGTCTACGTCCGGATGGTCAACGGCGAAATCCCGGCCGGTGGAGCCGCCGAGTTCAATCCGCAGCGGATGGCGCGCAGCATGGCTTGTCGCACAAGGTTTTACGATGACTTCTTCCTGGAGTCGACTCGGAGCGGCATCGGTCAGGCGGTGATCCTGGCGTCGGGGCTCGATGCGCGCGCCTACCGCCTGCCGTGGCCGGCGGGCACCGTCGTCTACGAGGTCGACATGCCGGAGGTGATCGAGTTCAAGACCTTAACCCTCGAGGAGCTGGGCGCCGAGCCGACCGCCGAGCGGCGCACCGTCGCAGTCGACCTGCGCGACGACTGGGCCACCGCGCTGCGCCAGGCGGGACTCGATCCACAGGCTCCGTCGGCGTGGAGCGCCGAGGGACTGTTGGTGTACCTGCCGGAGTCGGCCCAGGACGCGCTCTTCGACAACATCACGGCCCTGAGCGCACCCGGCAGCCGGCTGGCCTTCGACTTCGTGCCTGACACCGCCGTTTTCACCGACCCGCGCTGGCGCGCCCACCACGACCGGATGAGCGAGCTCGGCTTCGAGGTCGACTTCAACGACCTCGTCTATCACGGCGAGCGCAGCCACATCGTCGACCACCTCAGCCAGCGCGGCTGGCGGACGTCGTCGCGGACGGTAGCGGAACTGCACGCGGCCAACGGCTTCGCCTACGCCGACGACGAGGTCGCCCTTGCCTTCGCGGATGTGACCTACAGCAGCGCGGTGCTCGGGTAAGCGCCGATCTGCCGAGACCATCACGCGCCGGTGCCCCCACCAGGGCTCGAACCTGGGACCTGCGGATTAAAAGTCCGTAGCTCTACCAACTGAGCTATAGGGGCCGCGGAGATTCAGGATACTTGGGCCGCAAACGGGGCTCGTTTGAGGATTGGGCCCGCGGTGACCTAAGCTGACGTGGCTCCTAACGAAACCTCGTTGTGAGTACCCCGGAGTGATTCGGTTCTGGCCCCCATCGTCTAGTGGCCTAGGACGCCGCCCTTTCACGGCGGTAGCACGGGTTCGAATCCCGTTGGGGGTACGCGACGCGGTGACGCGGAGCAGCAGCAAGGCCCTGTGGCGCAGTTGGTTAGCGCGCCGCCCTGTCACGGCGGAGGTCGCGGGTTCGAGTCCCGTCAGGGTCGCCAACTCGGCGAGGCACTTCATGCCTTCCGGCCAGGTAGCTCAGTCGGTACGAGCGTCCGCCTGAAAAGCGGAAGGTCGGCGGTTCGATCCCGCCCCTGGCCACCGTCAAAGCGTTTTAATGCGGTGTCAGTGCCCGCAACTCAGCCTGTCTCGACGCAATCGGCGATCCCGAGAGATGCGGTCAAGCGCGAGGCTGAGTCTGCGCCGTCCACACTCGACCGTCGAAATAGCGCATCATTTGCATGTCTTGCTGGTCGGGGTACCAGCCAGGTGCCAAACCGCTGGTCGCAACGGGCTGTTGTTGTACCACCGGCCGCTCGACAACCGGCCGTTCCGCGCGCGGGGCCGACACTGCGCGGACTACCGCGATGATCACCGCGACAATCGCGATGAGCACCAATATCCAGACAAGGGAATTCACAGCGCCAGCGATCATGAGCCTGCACCCTCTTGTTGCGGCGGTTCCAGTGCATCCTCTAATACCCTCACCCTTTGCCACCGAAACTCGCCGCGCATGCGCTCGACAGTGGTCGCTCGGCACTCCGAGTCGCCCACCGAGGTGACCGCGGCCAGCCGGGCCGGCTGGCCGGCCGAGCCGGGGGGCGAGCTATGCCGATTTACGCCGGGAATTAAAGCCGTAATCTCCAAGCCGCGAAGCGCCGCCGGTGCGCTCTAGGCGTTCATCCAGCAGAGCATCCGCCGCGTCGATCGATGGCAACGGGCGGCCCAGTCGGCGAGCTGCATAGCGAAGAGCGGCAACTGATTGCAGCTCCGCGTCGATCGTGTCGATGTCGCGAATGGTGATGTCGCTGGGCATTGCGTCCTCCTGTCGGAGAAATCGTCGCCCCCCGGGTTCCTTTCAGTTACCCAGATTCATGGGCAATATTCCTGACACGCCGGCAATGGTTCGTGACCCATCTGACCGGCACGGTGCCCATGGGGTGCTTGCGGCGGCCAACCGCGACCGGCGAGGGTTCGAGAATCCGCATCAGTTCGGCCGGACCGCAAGAACGTCCGCGGGCACGTCGCCTTCGTCCGTGGCATCGGCCTCCGCGCCGGCTTACCGAGTTGCCTGTCGAATTCACCCCGGCGGATTGACCGGCCGTCACCGGCGCTACCCGAGCACCGGCAGCAGTAACCGCGACGACGAGCGCACCGTGTTCCAGCTGGACGTGCCGACGCTGGCATGGCGGAAGTTCATGATGGCCGGCGTCGACGGGTCCTGGTCGTCACTGGTGAGCGTGAGACGGATGCGGTGGCCGGCCTTGAAGCGTCGGGCGTTGGGCACCAATGGGATTCGGTACTCGACGTCCTCGCCCAGCGGCACCGCTCGGGGGTTGCGGCAGGGCAGCGCCGGCGCGCCGGGGCGACTGGCCGCCTCGTCGACCTCGCGCAGGCTGGCGCGCAGCCAGCCCGCGGTCACGTCGGTCGTTGCCCCGTCGGGTGCCACGTCGTGCAGCGTCGCGATCCACGCGGTGTCGATCGCCGTCGCCGAGGCGACCAGCCGCAGTTCGATGTCGCCCACCACGTCGACGTCCTCGGTCAACGGCGCGCCGGTCCAGGTCAGCACCGAAGGCGGATCGATCTCGCTGGGTTTGATGCGGCCCAAACCCGCGCCCAGAACCATGAATTCGCGGCTGCCCGGCTCACCTTCGTCGGCGGCCAAACCACCGTCCGCCCGCAGGGCCAGTTCACGATGCGGGGCGGGGGCCGGTGGCCAGGAGTCGGCGGTTCGCCACTCGTCGGCGCCGGGCAGGAAGTATCGAATGGGTGGCCCATCGGTGATTCCGGTGTCGCGGCCCTTCAACCATTGGTCGTACCAGGCCAGGGCCTCGGTGTGCATGCTTTCCCAGGGCCAGGTCAGACCGAACTCACCGAGCATGCCCATCCGCACGCAGGCGTTGTCCGACAATCCTTTCCATGCGGCGAAGGTCGACGGCAGGTGTAACGGCACGTTCTGCCAATCGCAGCCCAGGTAGACCGGGATGTCGATCTCCTTGAGCAGTGGCAACAGGTTTCGTTCTTCCCACCAATCGTCACGCGTCGGGTGTTTGACCACCGCCTCCTGCCACAACTCGTCCCACGGGTGGGGATTGTGTGGCAGCCTGAGCAGCTGGCGCAGCATCGTGACCGCCGCCTCGCCGTTCTTGGTCTCGAATTTCTTATGGATGCCAGGGCTGTTCAGCGCGCGCCGCGCCAGTCCCACCGGCTTGCTGCGCCACAGTTTGTCGCTGCGGTCGGAGGTGAGGCCCATCATGGCGAGAAACGGTGTGATGAACGACGAACTCACCAGCCCGTGGTGGTTGGCGCCCTCGTACAGGTCGGCGGTCACGGCCAGGGGGAAGATCGCTTTGAGGTGCGGCGGACGCTCGACGGCCGCCTCGAGTTGGGTCATCGCGAAGTAGCTGATGCCGATCATGCCGACGTTGCCGTCGCACCACGGCTGCGCCGCGGTCCACTCGACGAGGTCGTACACATCCCGGCGTTCCTGCGCGTCGAAGAAGTTGAAAGAGCCCTCGGAGCCGCAGGTGCCGCGGAGGTTGGCGATGACGTGCGCGTAACCGCGCGGCACCCAGAAGTCCGTCCTGCCGGCCTCGACGAACCCCGCCGGGGCGCCGAGGTCCTGCATCTGCCGCGGGTACGGCGACGCCGCCAGCAGTGCCGGGAAGCGGCCGTCGGCATCGGGCCGGTGCACGTCGGCCAGAAGCGTTGTGCCGTCACGGACCGTGATCGCGGTATTGATGTCGGTGCGCGACGCGTACCGCGGCTCGCTGAGGTTTCGGTATTCGCGGCCGGTGGTCTGCGGGCCGTTGAGCGTGATCACAGTTTCACGCTATGTTGAAATTAGTTTCAACGCAAGATGAAACTTCGGCTATGGTGGCATGGTGCCGACGCGATCGACGACCCCCGGTCCGCGCGACGAGCGCGGCGTGCTGGCGGCGCGCATTCTGGCCGCCGCTCGCGACGAGTTCGCCGAACATGGCTGGGCCGGCACGGCCATCCGCGCCGTCGCTCGCACCGCCGACGTCGATCCGGCTCTGATCTACCACTACTTCGGCTCCAAGGAGGGCCTGCTCGACGCCGCCACCACGCCGCCGCAGAAGTGGCTCGACGCGGTGTCCGCTACGTGGGCGACGCCCAAGGCGGACCTGGGCCGGCAGTTGATCCGCACCGTCTTGGACACCTGGACCGACGAGGAGGTCGGTCCCGTCCTGCGCGCCGTGGTGCTGACGGCCGCCCACGAGGACAAGACCCGGGAGAAGCTGCGGCTGATCGTTGAGCGGGGCCTGATCGGCGGTTCCACCCTTGGAGACGACGAGGGCGACCGACTGCGGCGCAGCGGGCTGATCGCCACCCAGCTGATCGGCTTCGCGTTGTTGCGCTTCGTCTGGAAGATCGAGCCGATCGCGTCGATGTCCGAGGACCAGGTGGTGGCCGCGGTCGCGCCGAACCTGCAGCGCTACGTCGAGGGCGACATCGCATAGGCGCTAACGCAACTCACGGCGACCAACGGCGACAATGACCGGATGCGTCTTTTGCGCCCGAACCTTGCACTCGCGGTCGCGGCGGGTCTGGTCCGTGTCGCGACCGCGCACGCCAGTCCCGACGTCCCGCCGGTGAGCGACGCGGCCCGCGCGGCCGGATTCGTCGACGTCCGCAGCGTGGTCCCCGACGCCATCATCGACCTGCGCTACGCGACCACCAACAACTTCACGCACACGCAGCTGTACCCGTCCGACGCCCGATGCCTGGTGCACCAGTCGATGGCGTCCGGACTGGCGACGGCCGCGACGGCGCTCCGGCCGCAGGGACATCTCCTCGTGTTCTGGGATTGCTATCGGCCCCACGACGTGCAGGTCAAGATGTTCAACGTCGTCCCCAACCCCGCGTGGGTCGCGCGCCCCGGCCAGTATGCGCACAGCCACGAGTCGGGGCGCTCGGTCGATGTGACGTTCACGACGGCAGAGCAGCCGTGCGCATCCGGGCTACACGCGCAGGGGCTTTGCCTGGCCGACATGGGCACCGATTTCGACGACTTCTCCTCGCGCGCAAACGCTTTCGCCACCCAGGGGGTGAGCGCCGACGCCCAGGCGAACCGCGCGGCGCTGCGCGACGCGATGAAGTACGGGGGGTTGGCGCCCTACTCCGGGGAGTGGTGGCACTTCGACGGCCCGGGCGCCGCGGTCGACCGGCCGATCCTGAATGTGCCCGTGGACTGATCTCATATTTCGAGACGAATATTTCAATATATGAGTCACGCCCGTAGGCTTCGGGCATGAACTGCGAAGACGGGGCCACCTACACGCACGGGCACCACGAGTCGGTGCTGCGGAGTCACCAGCGGCGCACCGCGGAGGACTCCGCGGCCTATCTGCTGCCGCACCTGAACTCGGGGCTGTCGGTCCTGGATGTCGGGTGCGGGCCCGGAACCATCACCGCCGATCTCGCGGCCCGGGTGGCGCCGGGTCCGGTGACGGCGGTCGACCAGTCGACCGACGTGCTCGATGTGGCCCGCGCCGAGGTCGAGCGACGCGGCCTGTCGAATGTTTCCTTCGCCACCGCCGACGTGCACCGGCTCGACTTCGCCGACGACGCCTTCGACGTGGTGCACGCGCACCAGGTGCTCCAGCACGTCGCCGACCCGGTGGGGGCGCTGCGGGAGATGAGGAGAGTGTGCGCGCCCGGCGGCCTGGTGGCGGCCCGCGACGCCGACTACGCGGGATTCATCTGGTTCCCGCAACTGCCGGCGCTCGACCTGTGGCGCGACCTTTACGAGCGGGCCGCGCGGGCCAACCGCGGCGAACCCGATGCCGGGCGACGGCTGCTGTCGTGGGCGCGGCAGGCGGGCTTCGCCGACGTCACCCCGACGAGCAGCCTGTGGTGCTACGCGACGCCCGCGACGCGCGAATGGTGGGGCGGGATGTGGGCCGACCGGATCCTGCACTCGCGGATCGCGAGCGACCTGTTGGAGTTGGGTCTGGCCACCAGTGCGCAGCTGGAGGAGATCTCCGCCGCGTGGCGCGACTGGGCGGCCGCCCCCGACGGCTGGATCGCCATTCCCCACGGCGAGATCCTCTGCCGGGTGTAGTGCGCACACAGGTTTGACCAGGTCAAGCGCGTGGTATTGGCATTCTCTTTTTTTGCAAGTACGTTATTCACCGATGGATAATATGGCCCACACTCCGTCGGGTATCCCGCTGCAGCCGGTCTATGGGCCGGCGGACGTCGGCGCGGAGCCTCCGCAACCGGGGGAGTTTCCCTTCACCCGGGGCAACTTCGCGTCCGGCTACCGGGGCAAGCTGTGGACCTTCCGCCAGTACTCCGGGTTCGGCACCGCCGAGGAATCTAATCGCCGGTACCGCTACCTCCTGGAACAAGGCGGGACCGGGTTGTCGGTGGCGCTCGACCTGCCTACCCAGTGTGGCTACGACTCCGACGACCCGGAGTTCGGCGAGGAGGTCGGCCGGGTGGGCGTCGCGGTCGACACGCTGGCCGATTTCGAGGTCCTGTTCGACGGCATCCCGCTGGACAAGCTCAGCACCAGCATGACGATCAACGGAACGGCGGCGATCCTGCTGGCGTTCTACGTCGCCGCCGCCGAGAAGAAAGGGATACCGCGCGCGAAGCTCACCGGAACCATCCAGAACGACATCCTCAAGGAGTACGCCTCGCGCGGGACCTGGATCTGGCCGCCGGAGCCGTCCCTGCGGCTGATCGCCGACACGATCGAGTTCTGCGCGGCCGAGGTGCCGAGGTTCAACGCGATTTCGGTGGCCGGGGCGCACTTCCGCGACGCGGGGGCGAACGCGGTGCAAGAGATGGCGTTCACCCTGGCCGACGGGGTGACCTACTGCGACACCGTGGTCGAGCGCGGCCGCATGACGATCGATCAGTTCGCGCCGCAGATCTCGTTCTTCTTCTACACCCACGGCGATTTCTTCGAGGAGATCGCCAAATACCGTGCGGGGCGCCGACGTTGGGCCACCATAGTCAAGGAGCGGTACGGGGCGACGGCTGACAAGGCGGCGATGTTCCGCTTCGGCTGCGTCTGTGGTGGCGCCTCGCTGTACGCACCACAGGCCCACAACAACATCGTCCGGGTGGCCTACGAGGCGATGGCCGCCGTGCTGGGCGGTGTCCAGTCGATGTTCACCGCGGCCTGGGACGAGCCGTTCGCCCTGCCCACCGAGGAAACCACCACGCTGGCGCTGCGCACCCAGCAGATCCTCGCGCACGAAACCGGCGTGGCCAGCGTCGCCGACCCGTTGGGCGGCTCCTACTTCGTGGAGGCGCTGACCGACGCCACCGAGGCGCGCATCGTCGAGATCATGGACGACCTCGAGCGGCACGGCGGCATGGTCCATGCCATCGAAGACGGCTATCTACAGGGTCTGATCGCCGACGAGGCATTCAAGGTCCACCAGGACATCGAATCCGGCGCTCGCCCGGTCGTCGGCGTGAACCGGTTCGTGACCGAAGAGCCCGAACACGATGTCGTCACCTATGAGCTCGACGCCGAAGGGCGCGATCTCCAGCTCAAGCGGCTCGCTAAAGTGAAGGCCGAAAGGGATTCGGCCGCAGTCAAATCCAGTCTCGCAGCACTATCGCGCGCCGCCGAAGGGGACGACAATCTGATGCACAACCTCATCGAGTGCGCCAACGCATACTGCACGGTCGGTGAAATGGTCTCCGCGCTCAAGGCGGTATGGGGCGAGTTCCAGCAACCGGTGGTGTTCTAATGGCGCCCCGGATCCTCGTCGCCAAACCGGGTCTGGACGGACACGACCGGGGCGCCAAGATCGTCGCCCGCACCCTGCGCGACGCCGGCTTCGAGGTGATCTACACCGGCATCCGGCAGCGCATCGAGGACATCGCCTCGATCGCCGTCCAGGAAGACGTGGCGGTCGTGGGCTTGAGCATTCTGTCCGGTGCTCACCTCGCACTCACCGCCCGCACCATCGAGGCCCTGCGGGCCGCCGACGCTTCCGACATCGCCGTCGTGGTCGGCGGAACCATCCCGCATGCCGACGTGCCCAAGCTGCTCGCCGCCGGTGCCGCCGCCGTTTTCCCCACCGGCACATCGCTCGATGTGCTCGTGCGCGAGATACGCGCGCTGACCGGAACCCCCGAGCCCGTTGCGGAGGAACAGTGCGCGTCGGAGTGATGATCGGCGCCGAGCGTGGCGACATGGCCCGCAAGGTGCACAAGCTGGCCTCCGACATCGAGTGGGCCGAATCCGCGGGTCTGGACACCGCGTGGATGCCGCAGGTTCCCGACGATTTCGACTGCCTGACCATGGTATCGCTGATGGCCGCGCACAGCTCGCGCATCGAGCTCGGCACGGCGGTGGTGCCGCTGCAAGCCCAGCATCCGATCGCCCTTGCCCGCCAAGCGCTTTCGACTCATGCCGTGACTGGCGGGCGGTTGGCGCTGGGCGTCGGACCGTCGCACCACTGGATCATCCGGGACATGCTCGGCTTGCCCTACGAGAAGCCGGCCGCCTACACCCGCGACTACCTGCAGGTGCTGGGCGCCGCCATCGCCGGGCCGGGACCGGTCGACGTCGAGAACGATTCGTTCACGGTGCACAATCCGCTGGCGATCGGGGCCGACGCCCCGATGCCGGTTTTGGTCGCAGCTCTGGGGCCGGTGATGTTGCAGATCGCCGGCGAACTCGCCGACGGCACCGTGTTGTGGATGGCCGACGAGCGCGCGATCGGCGACCACATCGCGCCGAAGATCACCAAGGCCGCCGCGGACGCCGGGCGGCCCGCGCCGCGGATCGTCGCCGGCATCCCGGTATGCCTCTGTGAGCCGGCACGAGTCGAGGAGGCCAAGGAGCGGGCCAATCGGATCCTGGGTGAGGCCGAGGTGTCGCCCAACTATCAGCGCCTGCTGGAACGCGGCGACGCCCGTGATGTCGGTGACCTCTGTGCGGCCGGTGACGAGCAGGCGATCCTGACCCGGATGCGCCGCTTTGCCGACGCCGGTGTCACGGACCTGTCCGTGCGGCTGCTGCCGATCGGTGACAACCGCGACGAGCTGATCGCCTCCAAACGCCGCACGCGCGAGATGATCGCCACGCTCGCAACGGAATTGCGGTGACGCCTACCGGGCCGCTCGCGGGGATACGCATCCTCGAGGTCGGCACCATGCTGGCGGGACCGTACGCCACCATGCTGCTGGCCGATCTGGGCGCCGAGGTCACCAAGATCGAGCCGCGCGGCGGCGAGATCTCCCGCGGCGTCGGGCCCAGCTACTTCGCCAGCCTCAACCGCAACAAGTCGAGCATCTGCCTTGACCTGAACTCCGACCCCGGACAGCAACGGCTGGGCGAGCTGGTGGCCGAATCCCATGCGCTGCTGGTGAACTTGAAGCCGTCGGCGATCCGCCGGCTGGGATTGACTTATGAGAGATTGCGGCGGCACAACGAGCGGATCGTGTGCGTCGCGA
>NZ_LZIX01000299.1:0-21655 GCF_001666955.1 Mycobacterium sp. E735
GCGAACCTGGCGATCGCCCCCGCACGCAGGTAGTCGCCGTAGGAGAAACCGCCGGGCACCACCACGGCGTCGACGCCCTTGAGGTCGGCGTCGGCGTGCCACAGGCTGACGGCCTCGGCACCGACACGCCGCGCCGCCCGGGCGGCGTCGACGCCGTGGTGGTGCCCGGCGGTTTCTCCTACGGCGACTACCTGCGTGCGGGGGCGATCGCCAGGTTCGCCCCGGTGATGGGCGAAGTTGTGGCCGCCGCAAACCGCGGCATGCCGGTGTTGGGCATTTGCAACGGGTTTCAGGTGCTCTGCGAGGCGGGGCTGTTGCCGGGGGCCCTGACCCGCAACGTCGGTTTGCACTTCGTCTGCCGCGATGTGTGGTTGCGCGTGGCGTCGACGTCGACGGCCTGGACGTCGCGTTTCGAGCCCGATGCGGACTTACTGGTGCCGCTGAAGTCCGGCGAAGGCCGCTACGTGGCGCCCGCCGACGTCGTCGAGGAGCTCGAGGGCGAGGGCCGGGTGGTGTTCCGCTACCACGACAACCCCAACGGCTCGCTGCATGACATCGCCGGCGTCAGTTCCGCCAACGGTCGCGTGGTCGGACTGATGCCGCATCCCGAGCACGCCATCGAAGCGTTGACGGGGCCGTCCGACGACGGCTTGGGCCTGTTTTATTCGGTATTGGACGCCGCGCTGTCGGTCTAGGCGGAAACGCCTGCCGCGGAGCGCAATTCGGCGAACGATGCGCAGATGGCGTCGGTCGCCTCGTGCGGGTCGTCAAACGTCCGGTCATCGGTGAGCACGGCGACGCCCAGCTGGTCGACATAGCTCCACACGGTGACGTTGACCGGGGCGCCCGGTGATAGCACCCCGGTGGAGTAGATCTCGGTGACCGTAGCGCCGCCGAAGTGTCCGCGCTCGCGCGGGCCCACCACGCTGGAGACCGCGACGTTCATCAGCTTGTTGGGTGCGTCGCGCCGCCCCAGCCACCGGAATGCGGCCGGAGCGAACGCGGTCGGCAGATAGGCCATCAGTCGGCCGTAAAGCTCGGGGCCGAGGATCTCGTGGTCTTCCTTGGCGATTCGGGTCGCCAGCGCCACCAGCCGTGCCCGTTCGGCGGGATCGGCGACGTGCACCGGCAACGAAATCATCAGACCGCTGATCTCGTTTCCGGTGATGCGGTCCGACTTGTCGGTGGCCGTCGGCACCGACGCGATGAGCGGCCGGTCGGCCGCGCCGTCGTAGGCCAGCAACAGTGTGCGCAGGCCGCCGGCCGCCGTGGCCAGTATCAGGTCGTTGAGGGTGATGCCCAGCGCCTTGGCGGTCGCCTTGGCTTCGGCCAGCGGCAGCGTCGTGCTGGCGAACCGCCGCACGGGCGACACGACGTGATTCAGGAAGGTCGGTGGAGCGTCGAAGGCCTCGGCCAGATCCGGGTGGGCACCCCGTTCTCTGGATCGGCGGCGGACCCGCGTCAACCCGGTGGCGGCATCCCTCAGCAGCCCGGGGAGCTCGGCGATCTGCCGCGCGTGGTCGCGGGCGGCAGATCGCAGCAGGTCGGCGGGCGACGCGGTGACGCCCGCTTCGTCGTTGTCCCGCTCGTCGGTCGGCCCGTCCTCGAGATCCATGGCGCGCGCCAAGAGGTTGACGGAGGCCACACCGTCGGCCAGCGCGTGATGGACCTTGCCGATCAGGGCGTACCTTCCCCCGGCCAGTCCCTCGGCGAAGTGGAATTCCCACAGCGGGCGGCTGCGGTCCAGCGGCATCGAGGCGACCTGGCCGATCGTCTGATCGAGTTCTAGCCGCCCGCCGGGCGCGGGCACCTGCACCCGCCGGAGGTGGTAGTCGAGGTCGACCGCGCAGTCCTCCTGCCACATCGGGTGATGCAGCTGCCAGGGAATGTCGACGAGCTTGTAGCGCAACGGTTCCAGCAGGTGCAGCCGGCGTCGCACGTGGCGGCGGAACGCCTCGAAACCGAAGTCGGAGTCAGCGGGGTCGATGACCGCCACTTTCAATGTGTGAGTGTGGAGGTTCGGTGTCTCACTGTAGAGCAGCATGGCGTCCATGCCGTTCAACCTTTTCACGCGCCACCCTGCCGGACAATCAAGTTGCGCTGCAGCGGATTTCGCATGATGTCGAACCTCGAGTCGCGGTCGGTCAGCCTAGGATGGGCAGCTTGCGTTGACCGGCCAATCGCTGGAGGGCCGACTCCATCACCCCGCGCACGTAGGCGTCGACTTCGTCGATGTCGGGATCGTCGCCGAATTGGGCCGTGACGTCGATCGGTTTGAGTACTTCGGTGACGATCTTGGCCGGCAGTGGCAGGTTCGGCGGGAAGATGACACTGAGTCCGAAGGGGAATCCGAAGCTCACCGGCAGAATGTCCATGCGCGCCCTGGTCAGCCCCAACTTGCGCGCCAGCCAGTTTCCGCGGGTCAAGAAGAGCTGAGTCTCCTGGCCCCCGATCGACACGGTAGGCACGATTGGCACCCCGGCCTCGATGGCGGTCCGCACGTAGCCGGTGCGGCCGTTGAAGTCGATGGTGTTGGCGCTGAAGGTGGGCCGGTAGGAGTCGTAGTCGCCGCCCGGGAACACCAGCACCACCGCGCCCGAGTGCAGCGCGGCGGCGGCGTTTTCACGGCTGGCCTCGATGACCCCGAGGCGGCGAAGCCAGCCATCTAAGGGTCCCATGAAAATGCCGTAGTGGCCCAGGGTGTAGACGGGGCGGTCGTAGCCGAACTTCTCGTAAAAGGCCGGGGAGAAGATCAGCACGTCGGGCGTCAGCATGCCGCCCGAGTGGTTGGACACCACCAGCGCGCCGCCCGACGGCGGGACGTTGTCGATGTTGCGCACCTCGGCGCGATACCACCGCTTGATGACCGGTCCGAGGGCCTTGCTGACCTGCTCGGTGAAGGCCGGATCCCATTTGGTGGTCTCGTGGTTGTCGGCCACCTCAACGCCGCTACCCGCCATGGCTCCCCGCCGTCCGTGTCAGTGCTGTTTGGCATTGATTGCCGATGTGACGCAGATCTCAAACCCCGTGCCTGTTGAGCATATAATACTCTCCGAAAAAGAGAATGTCATATCCGTTTGCTGAGCGGTTTGGCCGCGGCGGGGACGCGCGCCTAACGTCCGTTTGCACTCGGATTTTCGGGCTCGCCGGCTCATCGGCGCAGAGCGGGGACGCCGCTCGCCGCCCCGTTGGGGTGACGACCTGTCCGGCAGGATCAGCCCGCGTCCCGCAACAACGGATGCGCCGTCGGCAGTTCGACGGCGGGGCTCAGAGCGTCGAACAACTCGGTCGCATCCGCAATGGTGTGGTCGACGAAGGCGGCGAAATCGTCAAACGAGACGCTCCGTCGAATCCAGTGCGACCTGCGCGCCACCACGCCGATGCGCTGCGGATCGGACGACCCGTGCACGATCGCGGTCACCTCCCGATCCTGGCGGTTCCAGGTGTCCGAGAAGTGCACCAGCCAGGGCCGCTCGGTGGCGGGGAAGAAGCAGCCGGGAGTCACCCGAATGATCAGCACATCGCCGTGCGCGGGCGAGATCTCGAGATGGACGTGCAGGCGCCGCGGGTGGGCGCTGGTGACGAAGAAGTATTCGCGATCATGATGGCCACGGAAATAGCGGCGCCCGCGGACGCGCAGGTACCGTTCGACCAGGTTCGCGCACATCGGCTCGTTCGTCATGAAAACATGCTGCGGCCAGTGGCTTTGCGGATGCTGGGAGACAAGCCATGAGTCGCCGAAGAATCTGTTGAGAATTGGCTGAGTGAATGGGGAAAGGTTCCATCGGCCGACGATGTCAGCGGGCAGACGCCGCTCGACGATCACGGCGCCGGGCGAGTCGGATTAGTCTGGTGCCAAATGGTTTTCGCTCAGCCGTAGGGGAGGGCCGAACATGGAGCTCATCGTGGAACGGATCGACCATGTGGTGCTGAACTGCCGAGACGTCGAGGACACGGCCGCGTGGTACGAGCGGGTCCTCGGGATGCGGCGGGAAACGTTCGGGCCGTCCAACCGAATCGCGCTGCGGTTCGGGGACCAGAAACTGAACCTGCGGCCCGTCGGGGCGCTGGGGGACGATCCCGAGTGGGTCACCGGTTCGGTCGAAGCGGCCGGGTCCGAGGACTTGTGCTTCATCACTCGTTGCAGCCCGGGCGAGGTGCATGCCCACCTCGTGCGATGTGGGGCGGAGATCGTTGCGGGACCGGTGACCAGGACGGGGGCCCTGGGTCCGATGATCTCCCACTACTGCCGCGACGTCGACGGCAACCTGGTCGAAATCGCGGTTTACTGAAGGGGATACAACGCCGGCAGGTTCACCACGACCGCCTCTTGGGTGCTGCGCGCGATCACCACCTCCGCGGGCGTGTTCGGGTCGGGGTTTTCCTCTCGGTGCGGCAGATACGGCGGGATGAAGACGTAGTCGCCGGGTGAGGTCGAGATCCTCACCTCTTGCGCGCCGTCGTGAAAGACGAATTCCGGGTGGCCGCTGCGCACGTAGATGGCGGTTTCCGAGTCGCCGTGATGGTGGTTGGACGAGACGGTCGACGGTGACGCGTGCGTCTCGCCCATCCAGAGCTTTTCGGCGCCGACTGACGTTCCGCTGAGCGCGGCGAAGCGGCGCAGTCCCTCCGATTGCGCGGTGTCGGAGCTGATGTCCGCACCCCTGACGTGGTGCACCCGGTTGTGGGTCGCTTCCGGTGTTGCCTCGTCGAAGTCTGGGTGGAATCCATCTGCGGTAGCCATGCGTCAATTATGGTCCGACGCATCCCGATACGCCTCGAGGAGCCGCAGCCACAGCTCGCTGACCGTGGGGAAGCAGGGCACCGCGTGCCACAACCGGTCGATGGGCACCTCGCCCGCGACGGCGATGGTGGCGGAGTGGAGCATCTCGGTGACTCCCGGCCCAACCAGCGTGACCCCGAGCAAACGCCCACGGTCGAGGTCCACCACCATCCGTGCGCGCCCGGCGTACCCGTCCGCATAGAGCTTGGCCCCCGTCACGACGTCGCCGATCTGCACATCGACGGTGCGCAGCCGGTACCCGGCCTGTTCGGCTTGCCTGGCCGTCAGGCCGACGGCGGCGGCTTCGGGCACGGTGAAGAAGGCCTGCGGCACAGCGTAATGGTCGGCGGTGGTTGCGTGCCGGCCCCACGGTGCGGTGTCCAACCGGGCGCCCGCGGCCCGCGCTCCGATGGCCGCTCCGGCAATGCGACCCTGGTACTTCCCCTGATGGGTCAGCAGGGCCCGGTGATTGACGTCGCCCGCGGCGTAGAGCCAACCGTCTTCGATGGCCCGTACTTGGCAGGTGTCGTCGACGTCGAGCCAGTCGCCGGGCGTCAGCCCCACGGTGTGCAGGCCGATGTCATCGGTGAGCGGTGCGCGACCCGTCGCGAAAAGCACTTCGCTGACCACCAATTCGGAGCCATCGTCCAATTCGAGGGTCACCTCCGCGCCCTCGGGCCGGCGCAGCGTGCGCACCGATACGCCGACGCGCACGTCCACGCCCGCATCGGCGAGGCCACGGCCGATGAGTTCACCGACGAAGGGCTCCATCCGCGGCAGCAGACCCGAGCCCCGCGCAAGGAGGGTCACCTGAGATCCCAATCCGCGCCACGCAGTCGCCATTTCGACGCCTACGCCGCCGGCGCCCACCACCGCGAGCCGCTCGGGGACCGAACTGCTTTCGGTGGCTTGGCGGTTGGTCCACGGCCTCGCCTCGTCGATGCCGGGCAAGTCGGGCAAGAGGGGCCGGCTTCCGGTGCAGATCACGACGGCGTGCCGCGCGGTCAGCACGGACGTCGCCCCGTCGGACGCGGTGACCGCGACTCGCCGGGCGCCGTCCAACTGGCCATGGCCGCGCACCAGGGTGGCGCCGATTCCACCCACCCAGCCGGCCTGGCCGGTGTCGTCCCAGTCGGTGACGTAGCGGTTGCGGCGGCCGAAGACCCCCGGAATGCCGATGGACCCGCTGACCGCCTCCCGCGCGCCGTCGACTTGGCGGGCCTCCGAGATGGCAATCACCGGACGCAGCAAGGCTTTACTGGGCACGCAGGCCCAGTAGGAACACTCGCCGCCGACGAGTTCGCGCTCGACTATGGCGACACTCAGGCCTGCGGCCCGGGCGCGCTCTGCGGCGTTCTGCCCGATCGGCCCGGCGCCGAGCACAACGACGTCATAGCCCGACTCTTCGTGTGCCATCGTTCGTGGTCCTCCCCGGTTGTCCTCAGTGGTCGATCAGCTGCGCGGCCAGCTGGCGCAGGTCGCCCGCCACCAGGTCCGGTTGGGGCAGTCCGTCGACGGGCAGCGGCGGATTGCCGGGCCGCGCGATGAGCGCCCCGCCGAAGCCGACACTCTGGGCGCCGAGGGTGTCCCATACGTGGGCGGCCACCATCATGCAGTCAGCCGGGGCCACTCCGAGCGTCTCGCACGCATACCGGTACACGGTGGGCGACGGCTTGAAGGCGCGGCAGGCATCGACACTCAATTGGTGTTCGAAGAATTCGGCCAGCCCGGAACTCTGCAGCGCCGTAGGACCATCCGGGTTGGGCGGCGAATTGGTCAGGGTGACCAGACGAAAACCGTTGTCTTTCAACATGGTGAGCCCCTCCGCCGCATCCGGGTGGGCCGGCATGGTGAGCAAGCCGTTCTTCAGCCGGTGCGCGTCATCGTCGGAGACGGCCACGCCGTGGATATCGCCGACCATACGGAACACACCTTGGGCCAGCGTGGAGAAGTCCACATAACTATCCGCCAACGTCGCGGACATCGAATACATGACCAGCTGGGCGAACCACTCGCGGAGCACCCGTTCATCGCCGAACAGCTCGGTGAAAAGCGGTGCGAGTGACTCGATGTCGACCAACGTTTCGTTGACGTCGAAAACCAGGACGGAGGGCACTGGCATGGTCAAACCTCGATCTTCTTCGGATTGGGAACATCCGGTCGTAAATACCCGATCAGACAAACGCAAATCAATGTCATTCCCAGCAACGGCCACCAGAGGGCGGTCACCCCGGCCGTCGTGAAAACGCCGACCGTGATGAATGACCTCATCCGCATCAACCTGCGCATCCGGTCGGTGAGGCCTTCGTGGGCCGGCCGATCGATCACTTCCCGGCACAGCGCCAGATAGGTGACGTTGACCAGAACGAAGACGAACGCGTACAACGCCACGGGCGCAGCGGCGAGCCTGCTGTCGGCGATCCACTCGGTGGTGATCGGGAGGAGGGATACGGAAAATAGGTGGGCAAAATTCGACCACACCAGCCGCGGCGTCGCCAGCTCCGCATAGCCGAACAGGTGATGATGGTTGACCCATACGATGGCGATGAAGAAATAGCTGACGACATAACTCAGGCCGGTGGGCCACAGTGGTAGCAAGGCGCTGAAGCTGGCCGCGGCGGGCGGCTTGAGCTCGAGCACCAAGATCGTGATCAGCACCGCGAAAACGCCGTCGGAGAACGCTCCTACCCGATCCGGACTGGTTCTCCGCCCGACCACTACGCCTGCCCGGACGATTGGTGGTTTCGTTCCTGCACTACCCCGACATTGCCCTCGGCACCGTAAAGATCCGAGACCTCTTCGATGTCGAGCCCCCGATCGACGCCGTGTGGAATGACGGTCTGGCCGGGCTCGAGCCGCAACTGTTTGCCGTCGAGGTAGACGTCGATCTTGTCCGGTTCGAAGGACACCAGATCGCCAACTCGTATCACCTCGCGCCAGGCGTTTCGATACGACCACGCCGCCCGCTTGCGGTCGCCGATATCGTAGTAGGAGCAGATCCCCTTGTATGGGCAAAAGGTCTGCGTGTCAACCAGTTCGAGGGCAGATTCGTCGACGTCCTCGCGGGGCACGTACCAGCGTGGAGCGAATCCGGATTCGTACAAAGCTAGTGGGTGCTTGGTATCGGCAATCACTCGGTCGCTGCTACGAGCGATGAGATGCCTTGAAGTGGAACGGATATCGATCCGATGATAGGCATCGGCAGCGTGCCCGACGATCCGCTCGTTCTCTTCGTAGAAAGCGTCCATGGCACGCCAAGCGAATGCGAGGTGCCCGTCGAGTACCGAAGCGTGCGGCGGCAGCGCGGTGTGCTGCCACGCCGCACGGGTCGCCTCTCGCTCCGCGACTTTGACGGTGAACCACCGGGTGTCGCCTAGGTCCTGGTGCCGGGTGAGCCTTTCCTCGGCCACCAGGGCCCCGGCCTCGATATCGCTGCGCGGGAAGTAGGCGACCGGATAACGCCCCGGCTCGTGCAACAGGATCACGTCTTGGCTGTCGGCAACCCATGTGTCGGCGAGGCGAACTCGCATGCGCCTCCTCAGCGGTTCGACGTACAACAGCCGCGCCGGCAACGGCTGTTCAGTCAGAAAGTGACCGACCGATCCCGTGGCGAGCGGACCCTGCTGCCATGCCAGCCCCATCTCCATCCCCTCTTTTCAGCGACACCCCTGAGACAGCTAATCTCCCCGCGTCACAGGGGCATCCATTGGAACCGTGAGCCGCAACGACGTACTGGGCCAATCAACCCAGTTATTATGGGCCAAACATCCCATTCTGTCCAGCGGCGAGGTGACCTCATTCGGATCGGGATTGGCCCCGGCGCCGCTTCGAAGCGGCTCGGCTCTTCGGCTTCCGCGTTCCGAAGGAGCGGACGTAGTCGACGGCGGCGTTGACGGCGGCGCGCAGCGGTTCCGCATCGCCGGTGGCATATGTCAGCATGGCGCCGCCCTGGTGCGCGACGACCAACGACACCGCCAGGTGCCGCGGATCGGCGTCGGGCCGTAGGTCGCCGCGCCGGCGCATCGCCGCAAGACCGGTCTCGAACAACTCGATCCACAGGTCATAACCGGCGGAGAGATCGTCGTGAATTTCGTCGTCGGAATCGATCAATTCGCCCGCCAAGGAGCCGTACACGCAACCGCCCACCCGGTACACGGTGTCGACGGCGGCGACGCAGGCGTCGGCCCAGGCCTGCAGGGCGGCGAAGCTGTCGAGGGCGCCCAGCGGTGGCTGGGTGTGGAAGGCCCGCACGTCCTCGCGGCGGGTGGCAACGACCTGACGGATCAGATCGCGTTTGTCCCGGAAGTAGTGCCCGATCTGTGACCCGCCCACTCCGGCCGCTCGCCGTACCTGGTCGATGCTGGTGTTGGCGACGCCCCGCTCGAACATGATTCGCGCGGCGGCGTCGATGATGCGCGCGCGAGTCGCCAGTCCCTTGCGCGTGAATCGTCCCGGACTTTCGGCGTTCACGTGGCGGTCCTCGCTCGGCGCCGGGTGCGCCGCGCCGGGCGAGGGGCTCGCTCGTTCGGATCGGTGGCGAAGGTGCGGAGGTAGTTGATCGCGAAGCGCACCGCGTCGGCGTGCGGCCATTCCGCGCGGTAGGTGAAGGCCAGGGTGCCACCGCCCTGATGGGCGGCGACGATGACCATCGCCAACCGTCTCGGGTCGGCGTTGGCGACCAAGACGCCGTTATCTTTCATCCGCCGGATCGCTGCCTCCAGCAGGTCGATCCACTGCCCATAGCCGGTGGCCAGCGTCTCCCGCGTCGGCTCGTCCGACTTCGCCACTTGGGCCGCGAGAGCGTGGTAGGTAGGCGTGCCGAAATACCCGATGCGCCTGAGGTATCGCATGTTGAGATCGCCCCACCGCTCGAAGTCGTCGAACGTTGTCAGGCCTCCCAGCCCGGGTTGGCGGTGAAAGTCGAGAACCACGCCGATCTGGCGTCGGATGACCGCGCGGATCAGTGCGGCCTTGTCGGCGAAATAGTGGGCAAGCTGGGATCCGCTGACCGACGCCGCCCTGCGGACGTTCTCCATGTTCGCAGCCGACAGGCCCTCGGTGACGATCAGTCGGGCGGCCGCTTCCACGATGCGATCCCGGGTGGCACGCCCCTTGGCGGTCAACCGTTGTTCGTCGCGAACATCGGGATGGGCCATCGCGTCAGGCTAACCCGCGGCCGCCCCGAACTATGGGATATCCAACCCATTGATGCCCCGGGCCGTCGGCGCGTTCGGTCAGGCAGCCATGTCGGCCCTGGCGAGGAAGCCTCCGATCAGTTCGGCTACCTCGTCGAGTGCGGACTCGAGCAGGAAGTGTCCGCCGTCGAGCAGGCGGATCTCGGCATTGGGGAGGTCGTCGGCGAACGCCTGGGCGCCGGCCGGGCCGAAGATCTCGTCGCCACGGCCCCACACCGCCAGCAGCGGCACCTGGCTGGCGCGGAAGTACGCATGCAGGCGCGGGTAGAGCGGCGCGTTGGTTGCGTAGTCTCGTAACAGTTTCAGCTGCACCAGGTCATTGCCCGGTCGCGATATGAGCGCGTAATCGTGGTGCCACGATTCGGGGTCGACGAGCGTCTCATCGGCAACGCCGGTGACGTATTGCCATCGAGTGGCATCCAGCGTGAGGAACTGCCGGACCGCGGCCTCGGTCTCGGGCGTTTGTTCGCTTTGGTAAGCCCGCACGATCTTCCAGAAACTGTCGACGAATCCCGCGTCGTAGCCGTTACCGTTCTGGGTGATGATCGCGGTGATCGACGACGGGTCGCGCAGCGCCAGCCGCCAGCCGATCGGCGCGCCGTAGTCCTGGACGTACATCGCGTACCGGTCGACGTCGACGGCGCGCAGCAGTGCGGCAGTGAGGTCGGTCAGCGCGTCGAAGGTGTAGTCGAACTCGTCGACGGACGGCGCGTCGGAGAGCCCGAAGCCCAGGTGATCCGGCGCGATGACGTGGTAGCGGTCGGCGAGCACCGGGATCAGATGGCGGAACATGTAGGAGCTGGTGGGAAACCCGTGCAACAGCACCAGCGCGGGAGCGCTCGAGTGGCCCGCTTCGCGGAAGAACAGGCGGTGACCGTCGACGGTGGCATAGCGATGATGAACAGCCGCCATGGCTCTACTCCTTAATTTCGCCCTCGACCGAAGCGGCGAATTTCAGCTACGCCACGTTGATCCCGGACTTTGGGTTATGCAACCCAGTATGCACCGGACGGTGCGCCGCGCAACAGCCGTGGTGCGCATATCGGAGGCGTCGCCTCGTGTTGCCGTCGTCTTCCGGCTGGCATAGTGTGAGCCAGCCCTCCAGTCAGGGCCTGCGGAGGTGGCCCGGTGGGCAAACTGATATCGGTGAACGTGGGGCTGCCCCGCAACGTCGAGTGGCACGGCAAAACCGTCTACACCGGGATCTGGAAAAAACCGGTCGAAGGGCCGGTCATGGTGCGTCGCCTGAACATCGACGGCGACGGTCAGGGCGATCTCGGCGGACACGGCGGCGAGCAACGGGCCGTCATGGTCTATCAGACCGAGTCATACGACTTCTGGAAGAGCTACCTGGGTCGCGACGACCTCGTGCCCGGCCACTTCGGAGAGAACTTCACCATCACCGGGCTGCCCGACGACGAGGTGTGCATCGGCGACCGCTACCGGATCGGCGAAGCCGAGTTCGAGGTCACCCAGCCCCGCGTCACCTGCTTCCGGGTCGGCATGCGCGTGGACGAACCCAGGATGCCGAACCTGCTTGTCTCCCAACGTCGTCCGGGCTTCTACTTTCGGGTGATCACCGAGGGGCGGGTCCGCGCCGGCGACGACATCGTGCGGACCCGCCGTGGTCGCCATCAACTCAGCGTCGCCGACGTCGACGCGCTGTTGTACCTGCCGGACCGTGACCTCGGGCTGCTCCCCAAGATCGTCGATGTCCCCGCGCTCAGCCCCGGGTGGCAGCAATCATTCCGGGACATGCTCGACGCACCACAGGGATCGGCGGCCGTGTCTCCGGGTGCGACGCCGGCATGGGCCGGGTTTCGGCCCTTACGGGTCAGTGGAATTCGCCGGGAAAGCCCACAGGTGATGTCCATCGAGCTTCGGGCGGACGACCGTTCCGCGCTGCCTGCGCCGCTTCCGGGGCAATATCTGACCGTGCGAATTCCCGGCGCCGGCACGCCGGCGCCGCTGCGAAGTTATTCCCTCTCCGGGGACCCCGCGGCGGGCCACTACCGCATCAGCGTCAAGCGCGAAGAGCATGGTCTGGTCAGTTCGTGGCTGCACGAGCACGTCGTGCCGGGCTCGGTCGTCGAGGCCGCCGCCCCACGGGGCGACTTCTGCCTCGCCGACGGCGGCGGCCCGGTGGTGCTGATGTCGGCGGGAATCGGCATTACACCCGTCTTGGCCATGCTGCACGCGCTCGCGGCGGCCGGCAGCACCCGTGACATCTGGTGGCTGCACACCGTCCGCAACCGCGAAACGCAGGCTTTCGCATCGGAAGTCGCTAGTTTGGTCGATGCTCTGCCGAGTGCGCGGCAATCGGTGTTCTACACACAAACTCAAGGCCGCTTGGACCGCCCGGCCATCGCGGCCCTGGCTATCCCGGCCGATGCCACGGCATACCTGTGCGGCCCGACCCAGTTCATGAGCGACATGCGCGAGGCACTCGCCGCGGGCGGTCTGGCGCCCGAGCGGATCCATAGCGAACTATTCGGCGCCCTGCCGCCCATCAATCCCGGCATCGTCGATGACACCCCGCGCAAACCGCCGCATCCCCCGGCGGGGGTCCCGGGGACCGGCCCGCCAATCACGTTCGCGCGCAGCGGCCTGACGGCCACCTGGTCGTCCGCGTACGGAAGCATCCTGGAGCTGGCGGAAGCATGCGACGTGCCCACCCGGTTCTCCTGCCGAAGCGGCGTCTGTCACGTCTGCGTCACCGGTGTGGTTTCCGGCAGCGCCACCTACGTGCAGCAGCCCCTGGAGCCGCCCGAGCAGGGGACGGTGCTCATCTGCTCGGCGGCTCCGGAGACCGATCTCGTGCTCGACCTGTAGCGAAAAACGTTGCCTCAGGCGGTGATCGCGCGCTGACCGCCGCTCACGGGTATGACGGCGCCGTTGACGTAGCTGGCGCCGGCGGCGCTGAGAAAGACGACCACGCTGGCGATTTCACTCGGATCGGCCGGCCGGCCCAACGCGGTGCTGGCCGCCACCGCCTCCAGCATGCCGGGTAGCGCCGCGGTTCCGGGAGTGTCGGTCGGCCCGACGGAGACCGCGTTCACGCGTACCCCCGATGGCCCGAACTCATCCGCCCACACGCGGGTCAGCAATTCCAGGCCCGCCTTGGTGGCGCCGTAGATGCCGGCGCCGCTCGCCGGCACCGAAGCCGCCACGGTGCTCACGCTGACCACCGATCCGCCGCCACGCTCGATCATTCCGGGCACCAACTGCTGGACCAAGATGTAAGGGGCGCGCAGATTCACGTTCACGTGCTCGTCGAACGCCGCGTCATCAGTCTCTGTGGTCGCTCCGAATTTGTAGATTCCGGCATTGTTGATCAAAATGTCGACCGGCCCCGCCTCGGCCGCAAGGCGCCGCACGTCGTCGGCATCGTTGAGGTCGGCGGCGACAAAACGCGCTGTACCACCGGCGTTTTCGATATCGCGAACCGTCTTGGCGCCGCGTTCGGAGCTGCGACCGTGCACCACGACCTCCACCCCGCGTTCCGCGAGTTGTAACGCAACCTCGCGGCCGATGCCGGACGTGGCTCCGGTCACCAGAGCGGTGGACCCGGCCATTGTTGTTGCCATCGAACCCTGCCTCCAGGAGAGAAGTTCACTTGCCTCCCCGACAGCAGCGGTCCGCCGGCATTTATTCCTACGAGCTCAGCGGGACCGACGCCTCGGCGGTGTAGCAGAGGAACGTCAGCGTCTCCTGCAGGTACAGCTGCACGGTCTCCGCATCATGGCTGGTGTAGCCGATCGACACATCGGTCCCGAGCTGCAGATCGAAGTCGCCGCCGCGGGTGGTGAGCACGAAAGCACCGTCGATAGCCGGCGCCCAGATGATGTCCCCGGGGACCAGCCGGTCGATGTGCTCGAGGATCGGATAGCCGTGTTCGGTGGTTTCGCTGACCTTCGTGTAGACGTCGGCGGACAGCAGCACCGAATAGGGACCGTCGACGCCGGCCAGCCGGAGTTCGGAGATCGCCTGCGTGATGACGTCCGGAATCTCGCGGGGGTCGGCCGGCAGGGTCAGCGGCTTGTTCGAGCTGCAGGTGCGAATGCCGTCGATCGACGCCGCGGGGTAGCCCTCGAAGATGGCGCGGTCCTCGACGAACGCCAGCTTCTTGGCGGCGGCCTTGACCGGGTCCCAGTCCGAGTCCTGCGCCCCGCGCTCCACGTTGTCGATCTCGTAGCGGGACAGAGTGAACGGAACACGCAGCCGGACAAGGGGTTTGCTCGCCCGGAGGTGCGCCTCGACGCCGTCGGACGGGGACGTCACGTCGACCAGGCGGCCGGTGCTGACCGCCGCGGTGACCGGACCGCCCGGCTCGCTGACGTCGACAACCCGGCGTCCGGCGATGTGGCGTTTGAAGGTCCGGGACGCCTCGGTTTCAATTTCTTTCCACGCCGCTTCGGTGACCGGTGCCAACTCGCGGTAGAGGTTGTTCATCAAGTGGTTCCTTTCAGGCTGCCGATCGAAAGTGAGCCGTCTTGTACGGCAAGCGTTTCCGTCACCGGTACCGCGGGCAGCGGCGGTGGATCGTCGAGGAAGTCGACGGTGGGCGAGAAGAACAGGCCACCGGTGACCGCGGTGGAGAATTCGAGGATGCGGTCGGTGTTGCCCGGTGGATCGCCGAGGAACATGTTGCGCAGCATCTGTTCAGTCACCTGCGGCGTGCGGGAATAGCCGATGAAGTAGGTGCCGTACTCGCCCTTCCCGAGTCGGCCGAAAGGCATGTTGTGCCGCACGATCTTGAGTTCCGTGCCGTCGGCGTCGGTGATGACGTTGAGCGCGATGTGGGCGTTGGCCGGCTTTTCCCCATCATCCAGCTCGAGGTTCTCCAGCTTCGTGCGGCCGATCACCAGCTCCTGCTCGGCGACCGACAGGGCGTTCCACGAGGACATCTCGTGCAGATACTTCTGCACGTGCACGTAGCACGAGCCCTCGAAGTCGGGATCCTCGGCGCCGATCGTGGTGGCGCTGGCGGCGAGTGAGCCATCGGGGTTTTCGGTGCCGTCGACGAAGCCCAACAGGTCGCGGTTGTCGAAGTAGCGGAATCCGTGCACCTCGTCGACGACGGTGACCGCGCCGGCCATGGACCGCAGGATGCGGTCGGCCAATTCGAAGCAGACATCCAGGCTTTCAGCCCGGATGTGGAACAGCAGGTCCCCGGGCGTGGCCGGGGCGGTGTGCCGGGGGCCGTTCAGTCCGACGAAGGGGTGCAACTCTGCGGGGCGGGGCCCGGAGAACAAGCGATCCCAGGCCCGCGAGCCGATGGAGGTGATGGCCGACAGCCGTTTCGGCGGCTCACGAAATCCGATTGCGCGCACCAGCCCCGAAATGTCGGGCAGCGCGTCATGCACCGTCGCTTCTCCGCCGTCATCGATGGTCACCACCAGGAAGACCGCCGCAGGCGTCAACGGCTCGAGGATGGGCTGTGGCTGGACGGGAGGCACTCTGCTGACCCTAGCGTGGCGACGGTGAGCGCAGGAAGTGCGCGAGCAAGGAGCCGCGCGATCGGGCCCAGCGTGGCGACGGTCGTCGTCGACAGTCATGATGATCAACATGTCGGCCAACGCCGCAGGCCTCTGCGATTTTATCGACGCGTCTCCGTCGCCATTTCACGTCTGCGTCACAGTGGCCGCGCGACTGATCGCGGCGGGATTCGCCGAACTGAGCGAGTCGGACCGGTGGCCGGCGGAACCGGGCCGCTACTTCACGGTGCGGGCCGGCTCGCTGGTGGCCTGGAACTCCGAGGGCGCCGACGGCCCATTCCGGATCGTCGGCGCACACACCGACAGCCCTAACCTGCGCGTCAAGCAGCATCCCGATCGGCTGGTTGCCGGGTGGCGTGTGGTCGCGCTCGAGCCGTACGGCGGGGCGTGGCTGAACTCCTGGCTGGATCGCGACCTGGGCATCAGTGGACGGCTGTCGGTGTATGACGGCGCCGGGGTCGAGCATCGGCTGGTCCGGATCGACGACCCGATCCTGCGGGTGCCCCAGCTGGCCATCCACCTCGCCGAGGACCGCAAATCGCTGACCCTCGACCCGCAACGCCACGTCAACGCGGTTTGGGGAGCCGGTGCGGACATCAAGCCGTTCGTCGACTTCGTCGCGCAACGGGCCGGGGTGGCGCCGACCAGTGTGCTGGCCGCCGACCTGATGACCCACGACCTGACCCCGTCGACCGTGATCGGCGCCGACGACGATCTGCTCAGCGCGCCGCGCCTGGACAACCAGGCGAGCTGCTACGCGGGTACGGAGGCCCTGGTGGCGGCCGAACCGCGGGGATTCCTGCCCGTGCTGGTGGTCTTCGATCACGAGGAGGTGGGGTCGTCCTCCGATCACGGCGCCCAGTCCGACCTGCTGGGCACCGTCCTGGAGCGGATCGTACTGGCGGCCGGCGGCACCCGCGAGGACTTCCTGCGCCGTCTGCCCGCCTCGCTGCTGGCCTCGGCGGACATGGCCCACGCCACCCATCCCAACTACCCGGAGCGGCACGAGCCCGGACACCTGATCGAGGTCAACGCCGGACCGGTGCTCAAGGTGCACCCCAACCTGCGTTATGCCACCGACGGACGGACGGCCGCCGCCTTCGAGCTCGCGTGTCGGCAGGCCGGGGTCGGCCTGCAGCGCTACGAGCACCGGGCCGACCTGCCCTGTGGATCGACAATCGGGCCGTTGGCCTCGGCTCGGACCGGCATCCCGACCGTCGACGTCGGCGCCGCGCAGCTGGCCATGCACTCCGCGCGCGAGTTGATGGGCGCGCACGACGTGGCCGCCTACTCGGCGGCGATGGAAGCGTTCCTTTCGCCGATGCCGTAGTGCGGCCTGACGAGGTGGCCGTACTAGAGCACGACCGGGTGCGCGATCACGGTGAGCGTCAAGGTCGCGACGTTGACGGCAAGCAGGAACCCCGCCAGTGCGAACTGTCCGGAGATGTCGTGGGCGAGGACGTGCGTGTACATCGCGCAGACAAAGAAGATTGTCAGTCCCGCCGCTGCGGCGGCGCCGACTGCCGGGACCGACAGGCCGACGACCAGTCCAAGGGCGCCAAGGGTTTTCAGCGTGCCAATCGGAAAGGTCAGCCAGGACACCGGGACGCCCGCGCGTTGCATGGGCGGAATGATCGGCGCGAAGTGCACCAGCGCGCTCACGCCGGAAAATCCGTTGAGAATGATGGCAGCTATCGTCATGACGAGGTACGCGGTGTGCATGTTGCGGCTTCCATATCTGGTCGGTCGGTGGCGGATCGTTGGCGTCAGTTCGCCGGGATCGGGTCTAGTCGGAACACCGCGATCCGGCCCGCCAGCGCCTCGACTTCTTCGGGATTGCCCTGGCGTACCAGGCCGGAGCGTTTCAAAAAGCCAACACCGACCGGCACTTCGGCCGGATATTGGCGCAACACCGGCCGAGCTTGCTCGGCGGTCAGCTCAGTTATCCTGACGCGCCGCGTCTTTCGGCCCTTGCCGAGCGTTCCCGCGCCGGCGGCGCGGGCGTTGCGCGCCCAGTCGGCGCCGGGGAATCCGGCCACGGCATAGAGGTGCCCGTCGAGGGTGAACGGCGTCATCGGGGTGCTGCGAGGCCGGCCCGTTTTGCGGCCCGGCACCGTCAAAACCATGGGGGGTCCAGTCGGTATGCCAAGTTTTTGCAGCGCAATCATGAACCTGTTCATCGGCTTCAGCCAACGAGGGGGCGTCGGATGAGACATCTCTTCTCCTGTCGCGAATTTCGTTGCGGTGGAACCGCAGCCGGCGGGTCCGCCGCAATGGGGAGCCGGTCATCAGCAACCCGTATCCAAGGACGGGTCTGTGGCGCGGAAAGTTACACATGCGTGCGTAACTTTTTGCGGCGCCGTTCCGTCGTCATCTCTTGAGTGCGCAATCTCTGGGAGGACTGATGACAGCCGATGACTGGCACGGCCCGCGCTGGCCCCGTGTGATCGCCCGTGCCACCAGCGCGGCGTTGGCGTTGCTAGCCCTGGTGCAAGCCGCGTTCGCCGGGAGTTTTCTGGGCGGCCGATACGACGCGCTGATGCTGCACTCGGTCGGCGCGAGGGTGACCACGGTGCTTTCCGTCGTCCAGGTCGCGCTGCTGGTGATTGTGAGCAGGACGGGCGGGCCGCGACGGCCGGCGGCGCTCGGGGCCCTCGTGACCCTCCTCTTCGTCGCCGAGTTCGCCTCGGGGGAATTGCGCTTGACGGGCTTACACGTTCCGCTCGGAGTGCTGTTGATCGTGGGGATCTTCCAGCTGACTGCCGAGGTGTGGCGTTTGCCGCTGGCCGCACGCTCGCGTCCGGCCGAGCGGGAACCGATCCGATGAATCGGCGTGGCGCGTTGCGGCTGGGCGCCGCGGCGGCGGGCATCGGCTTCATCGGCGCCGGCTGGCCGCTCGCCGGCGCGCTGCTGGGCCCCGCCGAGTCAGGACGGCTGATACGCAGCCAAACCAGGTTGCCCGATCGCTATCAAGTCCCGCTGCCGATCCCGGAACAATTGACGCCGGTTCGTAGCGACGCTCACGCCGACTACTACGAGATCACCCAGCAGACCACGCAATTGCGCATATTGCCCGGGCTCCCCACGGCGGCGTGGACTTACAACACGAGCTTTCCCGGCCCGACCATTGCTTCGCGGTCAGGCCGACGCACCGTCGTGCGGCACCGCAACGCCCTGCCCGTGCCGGTTGTGGTGCACCTACACGGCGGCCACACACCGGAAGACCACGATGGGTACCCGACCGACTTCATCCTGCCGCCCGGCGTCCGGCTCGGGGCTGAAGCCATGGCGCGCAACAGCGTTGTCGGAGAGCGCGAATACGTTTACCCGCTGAACCAGCGGGCCGCCACGTTGTGGTACCACGATCACCGCATGGGCTACACCGGCGCCGCGGTGTGGCGCGGCCTGGCCGGATTCCACTTGGTCCACGACGACGAGGAAGACGCGTTGCCGCTGCCGCGCGGCCGGCGGGACGTCCCGCTGATGATCACCGACCGCGCGTTCGCCGCCGATGGCTCCTTTCGCTACCCGGACGCTGCCGGTGGCGGAGCGACCGGCGACTACATGAACGGCGTCCTCGGCGACGTCATCCTGGTCAATGGTGCGCCGTGGCCGGTGCTGTCGACCGATCCCGCCCGGTACCGCCTGCGGCTCTTGAACGCATCCAACGCCCGTCGCTACCGGCTGCAGCTGGACCCGCAACCACCCGGCGGTTCGGCGTTGGTGCAGATCGGCAGTGACGGCGGATTACTGGCGCGACCCATAGGCCACGACTACATCGACATCGCTCCGGCCGAACGATTCGACGTGGTGGTCGATTTCGGCCGCTACCCGGTGGGAACACAAGTGCGGCTGCTCAACCGGTTGGGTGGCGAAAGCGCCGGCGAGGTCATGCGATTCGACATCGTCGGCGCCGACCGTGCCGACGATTCGGCCATCCCGGACCGGCTCAGCGGAAGCGTCCCGGGTCTCGACCCACAGGCCCGCGTGGCCACGCGAACGTTCCTCTTTCGCCTCGGCAGAAAAGGGGTGTGGACGATCAACGACCTGGCCTATCAACCGGGCCGGCCGCTGGCGCGCCCTAAGCTCGGCACCACAGAAGTCTGGCGGTTCATCACCGAGTTCCACCATCCCGTTCATGTGCACCTGAATTCCTTTCGCGTGCTCTCCCGCAACAGCCGTGCGCCGGGCCGGTTCGACATGGGATGGAAGGACACCGTCGATGTGCGCCCAGCCGAAGCCGTTGAAGTCCTCATCCGGTTCACCGACTACACCGGTTCATACCTGCTGCACTGCCACAACCTCGAACACGAAGACATGGCGATGATGGCCGACTTCGTGACCGTCGATTGACCACCGGGCGACCCGGGACGGCGACCCCTTCAACTGGGCCATTTCGAGGCCTAAGGTCGGGCGGTATGGCGCTCAACCTGGAGATGATCACCTTCGACTGCAGCAATCCGGCGCAGCTGGGCGGTTGGTGGGCCGAGCAGTTCGGCGGCACGACGCAGGAGCTGCTCGCCGGCGAGTTCACCGTGGTGAGTTTGCCGGAAGGGCCTCGGCTCGGCTTCCAAAAAGTGCCCGACCCCACCCCCGGTAAGAACCGCGTGCACCTGGACTTCGGGCCCGCCGACGTGGATGCCGAGGCGTCTCGGCTGACGGCCGCCGGGGCCACCGAGGTCGGCCGGCATGAGTTCGGCGACAATTTTCGCTGGGTCGTGCTGGCCGACCCCGAAGGGAACGTCTTCTGCGTCGTCGGCCAATAGCCTCCACGGCGACCCGACGGTGACGGAAGCGCCGACCTAGACTGTCTGGCGTGACAGTCCCCGGGACGAGCGCCCGCACCCAGGCGATCGACACCGTCGAGCACGCCGCCGCCAGCCCCGACCAGCCGCAGCCCTTCGCCGAGCTGGGCCTTAAAGACGACGAGTACCAGCGAATCCGCGAGATCCTGGGCCGCCGACCCACCGACACCGAGCTGGCGATGTACTCGGTGATGTGGAGTGAGCACTGCTCCTACAAGTCGTCCAAGGTGCACCTGCGCTACTTCGGCGAGACCACCACCGACGAGATGCGCGCGGGCATGCTCGCCGGCATCGGCGAGAACGCAGGCGTGGTCGACATCGGCGACGGCTGGGCCGTCACCTTCAAGGTGGAATCGCACAACCACCCCTCCTACGTCGAGCCCTACCAGGGCGCGGCGACCGGTGTCGGCGGCATCGTGCGCGACATCATGGCGATGGGTGCGCGACCCGTCGCGGTGATGGACCAGCTTCGGTTCGGCGCCGCCGACGCGCCGGACACGCGCCGGGTGGTCGACGGAGTTGTCCGCGGGATCGGCGGCTACGGCAACTCGCTGGGGCTGCCCAACATCGGCGGCGAGACCGTCTTCGACGCCTGCTACGCGGGCAATCCGTTGGTAAACGCGTTGTGCGTGGGCGTATTACGCCAGGAGGACCTGCACCTGGCGTTCGCCTCGGGCGCCGGGAACAAGATCATCCTGTTCGGTGCGCGCACCGGCCTGGACGGCATCGGCGGGGTGTCGGTGCTGGCGTCGGACACGTTCGACAGCGAGGGATCGCGCAAGAAGCTGCCTTCGGTGCAGGTGGGCGACCCCTTCATGGAGAAGGTGCTCATCGAGTGCTGCCTCGAGCTCTATGCGGGCGGCCTGGTGATCGGCATCCAGGACCTTGGCGGCGCCGGATTGTCATGTGCTACTTCAGAACTCGCATCGGCTGGCGACGGCGGGATGGCGATCGAGCTCGACACCGTCCCGCTGCGGGCAAAGGACATGACGCCCGCGGAGGTGCTCTGCAGCGAATCGCAGGAGCGGATGTGCGCCGTGGTCTCGCCGGAGAACGTGGACGCGTTCTTGGCGGTGTGCCGAAAGTGGGACGTGCTGGCCACCGTGATCGGCGAGGTCACCGACGGCGACCGGTTGCGAATCAGCTGGCACGGCGAGACCGTCGTCGACGTGCCGCCGCGCACGGTGGCCCACGAGGGGCCGGTGTATCAGCGGCCGGTCGCGCGCCCCGAGTCGCAGGACGCCCTGAACGCCGACCGGTCGACGAGCCTGCCGCGGCCAAAGACAGGGGAGGAGCTGCGCGCGACTTTGCTTGCCCTGCTGGGCAGCCCGCACCTGTGCAGCCGCGCGTTCATCACCGAACAGTACGACCGCT
>NZ_LZIX01000300.1:0-2350 GCF_001666955.1 Mycobacterium sp. E735
GTAGCTCACCTCGTTCTCCCGCCACAACCGCTGGCAGACGTCCAGCGTCTGGTCCAGGATCGCCCCGCGTCGATCGAAGTCCACCCCGGCCGCGTCGTATTCCTCACGCTGCCAGCCGACACCCACCCCGACATCGATGCGGCCGCCGGACAGAACATCCATCGTTGCAAGGGTTTTCGCGAGGACCGCGGCCGGACGCAGCGCCGCGAGCAGAATGTTGGTGCCCAGCCGGATCCGGCGCGTCCGCGCCGCCAGATAGGTCAGCGTCGTGAGCGGTTCCAGCCAGTGCCCGTCGGGTCCGGTCGGTTGGCGACCGCCTACCGTTCCACCCGTTTGTGGATTCGCGTATGCGTCCATGTTCATACCGAACGCCACGTGCTCCGACACGAGCAGACGGTCGAACCCAGCGCCCTCCAACAGCTGTGCCCACTCCGTGAGGTGTTCCCAGTCCGACGGTGCCGCGGACGAAAACGACGGAATCCCCATCGACAGCTGTAGCGAGGCCATCAACTGTGTTCCTCGATCGACGCGCGCCGGTCTTCGGTGGCATCGACGACAACCCTGCGGTGTGCGATCCGCCACCGCCCCTCGGCGTCGAGTACATACTCGTCCAGGTAGCGGATGTGCATGACGTGGTTGCGACCGTCCGCCTCGTCAACGCGAAAGTGATTGGCGGTGCAGTAGATTTCGCCTACCGCAGATCCCCCCTCGATGACGTACAGGCCCTGGGCTACGAGGTGAGCCGTCCGCGGCCACCGGGCGACGATGTCGATTACCCGTTCGATCTCGCCGTGGCCGGTCAGCGTTCCCGGTTCGCGCCCCGGTCTTTCGACGAGCATGGAAGCGTCGGGCGTGAACACCGAGAGCAGCGCCTCGCGGTCTCGGCGATCGACCGCCGCCGCATACCTGCGGGACAGCGCCTCGAGTTCCGCATGGGGGACTGCGCGCGAGATGTCCATCTGCTTCCCGTGCCGGCGGATAGAGACCTGTTGACGATACAACCCCGGGTTGTGGCGTCAGCGGCCGGGAACTCGGCTGCGCGCCTCGCCGGAGTGTCGTGCTCCGAATCGCGGCACGGCTACGAACCCGCGACTGTGTGCGGCGGTCACGGCGCGCTGCAGCGGTATCAGCAGCGGTACGAAGAGGAGTTGGTCGGCGACCATCGGGGTCAGCAGCCGATTGTGCACGAAGGCGAATGAGCTCTTGGTGATCGGGTCGGCCCAACCGATGGTTCCACCGAGGCCGGCGTGCCCAAAGCCCCGCAGTAGGCCCGGCACCGGTGATCCGTGGTAGCCCAGGTGAAACGACATCGGGAAGAAGACGTTGAGGTCGGGCCGAAAGCTGCGGGTGCCGGTCAGCGACGCGACCAATTCCTCCGAGAGGAATCGCTGCCCATCGATTCTTCCGCCGTTGGTGAGTGCTGCGTACATCTTGGCCAGCCCCCGCGCGGTCACTACCGCGTTCACCGCGGGAATCTCGCTGTCCAGCAGCCCCATGTCGCCCTGCACCAGCGAGGTGATACCGGGGACATAGGTCGCACCGAGCGGTCCCGGAACCGGCAGGCTGGCCATCAGCGAAACCAGCCGCCCGAGCACCGGGCCGCCCGAGAAGCGTTGCGGGAACATCGTTTGGGCGGCCTTCGTGGGCGCGTCGGCCGGCGGCCGCCCCAGGTGGATACCGTCGATGTCGAGTGGTTGAGCGACCTCGGCGCGGAACAACTCTCGCATGCCCTTACCGGTGATCGCGCGGGCCAATCCGGATGCCAACCAGCCGAAGGTGAACGCGTGATACGCCGCGCGGCCGGCGAGGCGGTCCACCCGCGCCGCCGCCAGCCGCTCTTCCATGTAACGGTGATCGAGCAACTGCTCGGTGCTGATGGTCCCGAGCCGCGACAGGCCCGTGGTGTGGCGCATCATCTCGCGCACGGTGATGGCGGACTTGCCGTTGGCGCCGAATTCGGGCCAGTAACGCGCGATGGGGTCGTCGTAGGACAGCAACCCACGGTCGACCAGCCGGTGCAGGACCGTCGAGGCCACGCCCTTACCCGCGGAGAAGACCATCGCGCCGGTGTCCGCCGACCACGGCACCCGCCCCTCTCGATCGGACCAGCCGGTCCACACGTCGACGACGGGTTCGCCATCGACGTACACAGACAGCGCGCCACCGCCATACCGTGGGCCGGGAAAGAGCGTGGCGAAGGTTTTCACTGCGCAGGCAAATCGAGGGTCGGCGGCACCGTGCACATGGGTGGGCAGACCGTCACCGGCTTGTAAGGCTGGTCGATCGGGCATCGCGGTCGAAGCTCTCCTCACTGGCACTGGGCGCCATCGGACGACTGAACAAATATCGT
>NZ_LZIX01000301.1:0-28488 GCF_001666955.1 Mycobacterium sp. E735
CCGCGGCCTGACGGACCTGCCCGCGTTGGTGAAAGCCGCTGCGGCAGAGGTCCTTCCGGACGCGCAGCTGGCGGCCGTCAGGCAGCGCGACGTGGTTGCCCGGCATGAGCACCGAGCTGCTGCCGTGCGCGAAGTGCACGTCCAGCCAGTGCTCCTTGCGCTTGAACCGGGTCGGCGGAATGTTGGCGTAGTCCTCGGGACCGGACGCCCGGCTGAACAGCGTCCAGATGTCCAGGTCGTGGCCGTAGACGTAGAGCTGGGCCATGGCCGCGATCATCGCCTCGACGTCGTCCTGCTTCTTGGCCAGCGTCGGGATCAGCTGCGCGTCGTGCAACCCGGCCGCGGCGGTGGTCAAGCCGATCTGCATCAGCGCCACCGGGTTGGGCGCCAGCTCCAAAAAGGTGGTGAACCCGCTGTCCACGGCGTTGCGGACGCCGTGCGTGAAGTACACCGAGTGCCGCATCCCCTTGACCCAGTAGGCCACGTCGTGGATCGGGTCGCCGTCGGGTTTGACGTAGGTACCCTCGTGCACCGTCGAGAAGATCCCCACGGTGGGCGTCATCGGCTCGATGCCCTGCAACTCCGCGGAGAACTCGCCGAGCAGCGGGTCCATCTGCGAGGTGTGACCGGCGCCCTTGGTCTGCAGCTTGCGGGCGAAGCGGCCCTCGGCCTCGGCCCGGGCGACGATCGCGTCGATCTGTTCGGGCGGGCCGCCGATGACGGTCTGGGTGGGCGCCGCGTAAACACACACCTCCAGGCCCGGGAAGTCGGAGAACACCGTCTTGAGCTCGTCGGCGGAGTACTCGACGAGCGCCATGAACCGGACGTACTCGCCGAACAGCATCGCCTCGCCCTCACCCATCAGGTGCGAGCGCGACGCGATGACCCGGGCCGCGTCGGCCAGCGACAGCCCGCCGGCGAAGTAGGCGGCCGCGGGTTCACCGAGGGACTGCCCGATCACCGCGGCGGGCTTGGCGCCGTGGTGCTTGAGCAATTCGCCGAGCGCGATCTGGATCGCGAAGATCACCACATTGGACGTCTCGATGCCGTACTCGTGCGAGTCGTCCAAGATCAGCTCGAGCACCGAGTAACCGCGCTCATCCTGGATCAGCGCGTCGACCTTCTCGATCCACTCCGCGAAGACCTCGTTGCGCAGGTAGAGGTTCTTCCCCATCTTGCGGTGCTGCGCGCCGAAGCCGGCCATCGCCCAGACCGGTCCGTTGGTCACGGGCCCGTCGACGCTGAACACGCCCGGCCGCTGCTTGCCCTCGGCGACCGCGCGCAGACCCTTGATGGCCTCCTCGTGGTCGTGGGCCAGCACGACCGCGCGGGAACGGCCGTGGTTGCGCCGCGACAGCGCCCGGCCGACCGATTCCAGGGACGACGCCCGGCCCTCCGGGCTTTCCAGCCAGTCCGCGAGCTCGGCGGCCGCGGCCTTCTTGCGCGAGGTCAGGAACGCCGACACGGCGAGCGGGATCAGGGGCTTGGTCGGCTCCGCCGCCTCTTTCGCCGCGAGCTCTTCGAGCGCGATCTCCTTGAGCCGCAGCGCCTCGTCGGTGACGCCCGGCAGCTCGTACTCGTCCTCCTCGGGCGCCTCGGCATCCGGGATGATGTTGCCGAAATCGTCGAACCGCAGCGCGTGGCTTTCCATGGTGGGGGCCTCGGCGGTTTCCGCGGCCGCCTGCGGTTCGGGCGCCGGCTCCGGCTCCCGCTCGATGACGTCACGGGGCAAGACCTCGCGCACCACCAAGTGGGCGTTGGCGCCACCGAAGCCGAAGCTGGACACCCCGGCCAGGGCGTAGCCGCCGTAGCGCGGCCAGTCGGTGGGCTGGTCGACCACCTTCAGGCGCATCGCGTCGAAGTCGATGTAGGGGCTGGGGCCGGCGAAGTTGATCGACGGCGGCAGCTTGTCGTGCTGCAGCGCCAGCACCACCTTTGCCATGCTGGCCGCGCCGGCCGCCGACTCCAGGTGGCCCACATTGGTTTTCACCGCGCCCAGCAGCGCCGGGCGATCGGCGGGGCGGCCCCGGCCGACGACGCGGCCCAGCGCCTCGGCCTCGATCGGGTCGCCGAGGACGGTGCCGGTGCCGTGCGCCTCGATGTAGTCGACGTTGCGGGGATCGATGCCGGCGTCCTTGTAGGCCCGGCGCAGCACGTCGGCCTGCGCGTCCTGGTTGGGGGCGATCAGGCCGTTGGACCGGCCGTCGTGGTTGACCGCGCTGCCCGCGATCACGGCGAGGATCTGGTCGCCGTCGCGGCGGGCGTCGTCGACGCGCTTGAGCACCAGCATGCCGCCGCCCTCGGACCGGGTGTAGCCGTCGGCGTCGGAGGAGAACGACTTGATCCGGCCGTCGGGCGAAAGGACCTGGCCGATCTCGTCGAAGCCGAGGGTGACCACCGGCGTGATCAGCGCGTTGACGCCGCCCGCGACGGCCACGTCGCACTCGCCGTTGCGCAGCGCCTGGACCGCTTGGTGGGCGGCCACCAGCGAGCTCGAGCAGGCGGTGTCGACGGCCACGGACGGACCGCGGAAGTCGTAGAAGTAGGAGACCCGGTTGGCGATGATCGACGTCGCGGTGCCGGTGATGGCGTAGGGGTGCGCGACGGTCGGGTCGGACACCGCCAGGAAGCTGTAGTCGTTGTTGGAGACACCGACGTACACGCCGACGGACCCGCCGCGCAGGCTCGACGCCGGGATGCGGGCGTGTTCGAGCGCTTCCCAGGTCAGCTCCAGCGCCATCCGCTGCTGCGGGTCGATGTTGTCGGCTTCGGTCTTGGCCACCGCGAAGAACTCGGAGTCGAAGCCCTTGATGTCCTTCAGGTAGCCGCCGCGGGTGCGGGCCTTGGCCATCCGCTCGGCGAGCCGCGGCTCTTCGAGGAACTCCGCCCAGCGGCCCTCCGGCAGGTCGGTGATGGCGTCGCGGCCCTCCATGAGCGCCTGCCACGTCTCGTCGGGGCTGTTCATGTCCCCCGGCAGCCGGGTCGACAGGCCCACGATCGCGATGTCGACGCGCTCGGCCGGGCCGTTGCGCGTCCAGTCGGAAACGTCGTCACCCGAGGTGTCGAGCTCCGGCTCGCCCTCGATGATCCGGGTGGCCAGCGACTCGATGGTCGGGTGCTGGAAGGCCACCGCGACCGACAGGGTGACACCGGTCATGTCCTCGATGTCGGCGGCCATCGCTACGGCGTCGCGCGACGACAGGCCGAGCTCGACCATGGGCACCGACTCGTCGATGTCGTCCGGCGACTTGCCGACGGCCCGGCCCACCCAGTTGCGCAGCCACGCGCGCATCTCGGGGACTGTGAGCTCGGTCTTCTTGGCGGGCGAGTTCTCCTGAGGTTCGTCTGTGTCAGCCATGGTTCCTGAATTCAGTCGTTAGCCCCGGCGAAGGCCGTCGGCGATCCGACGCCGCTACGCAGGCTGCCGTCGAGGTAGGCGGCGCGGCACGCGCGGCGCCCGATCTTGCCGCTCGAGGTACGCGGGATCGTTCCCGCCTGCACCAGCAGCAGGTCGCGGATGGTGACCCCGTGGCGGACGGCGATGGCCGCCCGGATTTCGTCCGCGATCGGCTGGTAGTCCAGCTTGTGCGTGCCGGGGGCACGCTCGGCCACGATCACCAGCTGCTCGGAGCTGTCGTCGGGGTCGTGCTTGAGGCCGGTGTGCGGGTTGTCGAACACCACCTGCGGCAGCTGGTTGGCCGGAACGGAGAACGCGGCCACGTAGCCGGTGCGCAGGGCGCGGCTGGCCTCCTGGGCCGAGTACTCGAGGTCCTGCGGGTAGTGGTTGCGGCCGTCGATGATGACGAGGTCCTTGATCCGGCCCGCGATATAGAGGTGGCCCTTGTGGTAGGTGCCGTAATCGCCGGTGCGCACCCACATGCCGTCGTCCGGGGCGCCCTCGGCGTGCGACTGGCTGATGCGCGACTTGAGGATGTTGCGGAAGGTCTCGGTGGTCTCGTCTTCCCTGCCCCAGTAGCCGGTGCCCATGTTGTTACCGTGCAACCAGATCTCGCCGATCTGCCCGTCGGGCAGCTCACTGGCGGTGTCGGGATCGACGATGACGGCCCACTCGTCGACGCCGATGATGCCGGCGGAAACCTGTGCGACGGCCTTGGGCGAATCGGAGGCCACCTCGACGAAGCGCTGCTTGTTCAGCTCGTCGCGGTCGACGTGGATGACCGTGGGCGCCTCGTCCATGGGCGTGGTGGACACGAACAGCGTGGCCTCGGCCAGACCGTAGGAAGGCTTGATCGCGGTCTCGCGCAGGCCATAAGGCTTGAACGCGTCGTAGAACTTGCGCATCGACGCCGGGGACACCGGCTCGCTGCCGTTGAGGATCGCCTTGACGTTGCTCAGGTCCAGAGGCGGCTCGCCGTCCTTGGGCACGCCGCGCACCGCGGCGTGCTCGAACGCGAAGTTCGGCGCGACGGTGATGACCTCGCTGTCCGGGGCGTCTTCGGGCTTGCGGGCCATCTCCCGGATCCACCGGCCGGGCCGGCGCACGAACGCGGCCGGGGTCATGAACGTGAAGTTGTAACCGAGCACCGGCGACAGCAGCGCAGTGATCAGGCCCATGTCGTGGAAGAAGGGCAGCCAGGACAGGCCGCGGTCCCCTTCCTTGCCTTCGAGGCCGTTGAGCACCTGCAGCACGTTGGTGGGCAGGTTCAGGTGCGTGATCTGCACGCCGGTCGGGGTACGGGTGGAGCCGGAGGTGTACTGCAGGTAGGCGATCGTGTTCTCGTCGGCCTCGGGCTCGACCCAGGTGGACGCGACCTCGTTGGGCACCGCGTCGACGGCGATCACGCGGGGCCGTTCCTTGGCGGCGCGTGCGCGGATGAATTTGCGGACGCCTTCCGCGGCCTCGGTGGTGGTCAGGATGGTCGACGGCGTGCAGTCGTCGAGCACGGCGTGCAGCCGGCCCACATGGCCCGGCTCGCCCGGGTCGAACAGCGGCACCGCGATCCGGCCGGCGTACAGCGCACCGAAGAAGGCGATGAGGTAGTCCAGGTTCTGGGGGCACAGGATGGCGATGCGGTCACCGGGCTGGGTGACCTGCTGCAGCCGGGCGCCCACCGCCCGGTTGCGGGCGCTGAAGTCGCTCCAGACGATGTCGCGATACACCCCGTCGCGCTCGGTGGAGTAGTCGATGAAACGGTAGGCCAGCTTGTCGCCGCGCACCCTCGCCCACTTCTCAACGTGCTTGACCAGGTTGGTGTTGTCCGGGAACCTGATCTTTCCATTCACGATGAACGGGTTGTGGTACGGCATTCCGCTCTCCTGTCACACCTGTTTCAGGCCGGCGGTACGCCGGCTAGCTGTCCTTCGGTCGGCCAGGCCGACGGCTTCCATTTCTACGCGGGCCAGTCCTCGCGCGGCGCCGCGGGCGCCGGCCCCCTGTTCATCCCAGGCCGGCTTCCACCAGGATCGGGTCCGCAACAAAGTGTTATAGCTCTTAAATTCCTCTTAATGTTAAGGGGCGGGCCGCAGCACACCAAATCACAAGGTACCGCTGATCTGCACCGGCAACGGGCTCCTGATGGCTGTGTCCCGCGGCCGGGTCATCCATGTTTGGGGTGCGGCGCGTTGGCGATCAGTCCTTGAACCCAGTTCAACGTCCAATCGGTGGCCGGCTGCCCGTCCAGGTTCCAGAACTGCGTGGTCGCGTACAACGCGTGGATGGGCTGTCCGGCACCGCCGGCCAGGGTGTTAAGGGTATTGGGCAGGTTGGCCACGCTGAACGCCTCGTCCGGCGCGGCGCAGATGAGGTCGCCCGGAGCGCAGATTTCGTTGGTCTTGTCGTTGAGCGCGCCGAATCCGCCGGGCCGCGCGCCGGTCATCGTCAAGCCCAGCCCGGAGAGCACGGGCACTTCGTGCAGCGTGACCTCGGCGCCCTGCCCGGGCGGGTTGGGCCCGATGTCGTTGCCCACGCCGGGCTGGCGGCGACCGTCAGCGATCAACGTCACACCGAGCACCAGGTCGTCGTCGACGGGTCCGCGGCCGTTGCCGATGTCGCTGGCGATGTCACCGGCGATCACCGCGCCCTGCGAGAAGCCCATCAGCACGTAACTGGTCAGCGGGCACTTCGCGTTCATGTCCGTCATCGCCTGCACCGTGGCGCGGGTGCCCTCGGCGCGGCTTTCGTTGTACGACATCTGAGTGTCGCCGCTGAGTGGGTTGTGGAACTGCGCGGTGTAAGGGGTGGTGTACTCCTGCACCCGGGACGCGGGGAACTGCTGGGTGATCGCCGTGGTCACCCTGTGCAGCAGCGCGTTGGGGAATTGCATCGGGTTGAGCGGATCGTCCTGCGGCGCGGACTCCCAGGTGCCGGGGACGTTGACCAGCTGGACGTCGGGGCACGACGCATCTTGCGAAGCGGGCCGGGGTTTGTGCGGGTGGGTGGTCGTGGACGGCGACGGCAAGACGCCCGGTGGCACCGCGCTGGGCGGGGATTCGCGGCCTCGCAGCATGACGACCACTAGCACGATGACCAACAACACCACCCCTGCCATCGCCAAGGCGGCGGTCCAGGCGAGGGCTCGGTGGCGCTTACGCCGCGCGTTGGTGGCCATGGTCTCCCGCTAGCAGGTCGGTGGATCGCAGCCAAGCGGTCCTCCCGACCCCTGCTGCACCCCCTACACGGTACCGGCTCGCAGGACCACCTCAGCCGGGCGGCGACCCGCGTCTCCCGGCGCCGACCCGCTTAGCGAATCGCGCCGACGATGTCGCCCGACATCGCGCCCAGCTGCCCCGACCAGGAGCCCCAGCCGTTGTCGCCGCCGCCCGGGAAGTCGAAGTGACCGTTGTGCCCGCCGTTGCTGCGGTACTGCTGGTAGAACTCGCGGGAGCTGCCCATGGCCGCCCCCGCCTGGCCGATCATGGCGGCGTCGTCGCCACCCATGTTCGTCGGGCTGTAGACCCACACGCGGGTGTTGTTCTGCGCCAGCAGCGACGCGTGGACGTATGGGTCGTGCCACTTCCACCGGCCCAGCTGCGGGGCCCCCCACATCCCGTTACCGTCCACACCGCCGAACTGTTGCAGGCCGGCCAGGATCGCGCCGTTGTAGTTGGTGCTCGACGGGTACAGGAACCCGGACAGCGAACCGGCGAAGCCGAAGCGGTCGGGGTGGAAGGCGGCGAGCGCCATCGCGCCGTAGCCGCCCTGCGAGGCGCCGACGGCCGCGTGGCCGCCCGGCGCCAGGCCTTTGTTGGCGGCCAGCCAGTTGGGCAGCTCGCTGGACAGGAAGGTGTCCCACTGCTTGCTGCCGTCCTGCTCCCAGTTCGTGTACATGCTCCAGGCCCCGCCCGCGGGCGCCACCACCGAGATGCCCTTGCCGCCAAGCGTGTTCATCGCGTTGCCCGCGGTGACCCAGTTGCTCACGTCGGGGGCCGCGTTGAACGCGTCCAGCAGATACACCGCGTGCGGTCCGCCGGCCAGGAAGGCCACCGGGATGTCGCGGCCCATCGCCGCCGACGGCACCATCAGGCTCTCGTAACCGGCCGCCCTCGCCTTGCCGGCCGGTCCGCCCGCCACGGTCACACCGATCAGCCCGATCGCCAGCGCGGCTACGGAGAACACCCGAAGAAGCGCTGACGCACCCCGCACGACCCTCATGTCACCCTCCATCGTCTAGTCGCTGACGAGCACATTAGCCAGCGCCGTAGTTCCCCCGCCCACGGGGTAGTGAAACAAATCACACACCAAACCAACTAACGGCGGAAACCCCGAAGGGTTTCCGCCGTTAGTCGCGTTGTTCGTGGGCTTAGGTGCCCTGGCCGTTCGTGCCGTTCCCGGCAGCCGCGGCGGCCGTGGCCGGCCCGGCGCCCGGGGTGGCGCCCAGCGCCGACTGCAGGTCAGGCTTCATCGCCTGCAGCTGCGCGCCCCAGTAGGGCCAGTCGTGGGTGCCGTTGGCGTCGAAGTTCCACACCGCGTTGTTGCCGCCGGCGGCTTTGTACGCGTCCTGGAACTTCAGGTTGGAAGTCCGCACGAAGCCCTCGAGGAACTTGGCGGGCAGGTTGTCGCCACCGAGGTCCGACGGCTTGCCGTTACCGCAGTACACCCAGATGCGGGTGTTGTTGGCGACCAGCTTGCCGACCTGAAGCGACGGGTCGTTGCGGGCCCAGGCCGGGTCCTCCTTGGGACCCCACATGTCGGCTGCCTTGTAACCACCGGCGTCACCCATGGCCAGGCCGATCAGCGACGGGCCCATGCCCTGCGACGGGTCCAGGAGCGCGGACAGCGAGCCGGCGTAGGTGAACTGGTTCGGGTGGTAGGCGGCGAGGATCAGCGCCGACGACCCGGCCATCGACAGACCGACGGCGGCGTTGTTGGTCGACCTGACCTGCTTCTGCGCCGACAGGTACGCGGGCAGCTCGCTGGTCAGGAAGGTCTCCCACTTGTAGGTGGTGCAGCCGGCCTTGCCGCAGGCGGGCTTGTACCAGTCGGAGTAGAAGCTGGACTGGCCACCGACGGGCATGACGACCGAGATTCCGGACTGGTTGTACCACTCGAACGCCGGGGTGTTGATGTCCCAGCCGTTGAAGTCGTCCTGCGCGCGCATACCGTCGAGCAGGTACAGCGCGGGCGAGTTGGCCCCACCGCTTTGGAACTGAACCTTGATATCGCGGCCCATCCCCGCGGAAGGAACCTGCAGGTATTCCACCGGCAGACCGGGGCGCGAGAAGGCACCAGCGGTCGCCGAGCCCCCCACGGCGCCAATCAGGCCCGAGAGCAGCGCCGCGCCAGCGGCCGCCACCACGAGCCGCCGCGGCATACCTGCCACGGCGCCGCGAAACCTGTCGACAAGCGTCATCCTTGCTTCCTCATCCTTCTCGGCGCGCCCGTCAACCGGGCGCGTCATGTTTTGGGTCGTACTGCATACGATCTCCGCGCAGCAGTGCTCGTGTAGTCAACCACACCTTCCGGCGCCCGGTCGCATCGAGGCGGCCACCGAAAGCCTCACTGGGCCCGCTTTACCCGGCGCTTTCCAGGCGAAACGCCCGCCCCGGAATCCGGGTTTTCGCATGTGCTTGAGCCTTATTGCCAGCTGGTAACGGCCCAAATGTGATGTTGCTGGCAATTTTTCACGGGGCCGGCTTGAAGACAATTTTGAGATTGGTCGAAAATTCTTCTGCCCTGGGCTTACTCGCGAGGTGGCGGCGGGGCCTCTTCGGGCACCGGCAGCCCGCATCTGGCCAGCTCGTAGCGCGGCACACGGTCTATCCGGTATTTGGTGAATTCATAGGAATGCAGCAGGTTCGACAGGAACCTGTGCGGGGTCATCGGGGCGCGCACCGAACTCAGCACCGCCTCGGTCTCGGGACATTTGAGGGCGGTCACCGCCTCGGCGACCCACTGCTGGTCCAGATAACCCGGAATGCCGGGATACAACTTCACCCACGGACCGTCGGCGATCACCCAGTCCGGGAAGAGGTTCTTGTCGTGCCCGATGCGGCCGTGCTGCAACCGTTCCGTGTGTTGCGCAAGCGGATTCGCCAGTCCGATCTGGTCGATCACCCTGACATCGAGCCCGACATTCATGCCGACCATGCCGAGGTTGGTGAAAAACACTGCGTGCTGCGGTTTTTGGGGTTGCTTGTCGGGCCCCGGTTGCGCCATCGGCACGAGGTCCCACTGGATGTAATTTCCCGACGGCAGCAGTAACGCCCCGTCGGGAGTGTTGTCGAGCGCCGTCAGGATGGCCGCCATCCTGGGATACCCCAGGTAGTCGGCGGCGGTGAGCGGATGCGCGTGCCCGGTGGCCTGCGCGTAGAAGCGCCGCTCGTCGACGATTCCGGAGTAGCTGACGTGGGTGGCGTCGTCGCCCATCCCCGGCGAATTCGCCGCCCACAGCGACCAACCGGCCACACCCAGCCAGAGCGCGCCGGCCGCGCCGGCCACCCAGTAGCCCGTCTCCCGCGAATAGTCCTGTCCATCCGGAATGGCCAGCGGGATCACGGCGACCGGGGCCAGCAAGCAGAACAACGGCGCCAACAGCACCCGCCCGTGCATGAAGTCGCCGCCCTGCCGGATCCAGTAGAGCGCTTGCAGCAGGCCGCTCACCACAACGAAAGCCACGACGGCGGGCGGGCTTTGAACCGCCCTGGCCACCCGCCCGTAGTTCGGGGCGAAGGCGGGCCGCAAAAACGACGGCCGGCGGCGCGCCGCGAGAAGCAGCAGCCCCAGCGGCACGAGGAGCACCACCGGCACCCACACCGCGTAGGGCGCGTCGAAGTTCGACAGGTAGATCATGCCCTGGGACCACTTGTCGCCCGCCGCGTCCTTGGCCAGCGCGGTCCCGGGCACCAGCAGGCCGTAGTAGCCCATCCGGAAGATCTCGTAGCCGACGGGCAGCAGCCCACCGGCCAGCACGATCAGCACCCGGCGCCCCCAGGTCCGCGCCGCGATCAGCATCATGATCAGGGCCAACCCGCCCATCAGGGCCAGGTCGGGCCGGACCAAGACGCTGAAACCGGCCACGAACGCCAGCGCACCGATGAAGAGTTTGTGATCCGGGCGGTTCCGCACCGGCTGGCCCCAGCAGACCATCATCCACCACAGCAGCCCGAGGTAAGCCAGCGTCAGCCCGCTCTCCAGACCGGAGGTGGCGAAGTCACGTGCGGGCGGAAGCGCGACGTAGACCAACGCGCCGGCGGGCAGCATGACGGCCCTGCGGCCGCGCAGGCTGGGTGCGTACAACCGGGCGGCTCCCAGCATGAGCAGGGCGACGCCCAGCACCGAGAGCGTCAGGGCCAGCGCGAGCGCCACGTATTCCATCCGCATCGGCCCGCCCACCCAACTGCCGGCGTACATCAGGTAGGTCCAGGCCGTGGAGGTGTTGGCCTCCACCCGCTCACCCTGGTTGAAGACCGGCCCGTTGCCGGCGAGCAGGTTGCGCACCGTGCGCAACACGATGAGCCCGTCGTCGGCGATCCAGCGCCGCTGCCAAGCACCCCAGGCGAACAGGACGGAGACCACCGTCACGCTGATCCACAGGGTGACCCGCACCAGGGTCGTGTAAGGGAACACCGGCCAGCCCAACCGCCTGATGGCCGGCCGGCTGCGCATCATGCGCGCTTTGAGGGCCTGCAGTTCGGGGCTAACCGAAGGCAACGGCGGCTCCAAGCGTCGCGATCCACGCGAGGAAAAGCAGCTGCAACACCCGGTCGCGCAGCGCGATGTCTTCGGGCTCGCCGGCCAGCCCGCCGTCGACGTCGACGGCGTAGCGCAGGATCGCGATGGTGAACGGCACCATGGACACCGCGAACCACGATCCCGAGTGGCGGTCGCGCTCGAACGCCCACAACCCGTAGCAGAGCACCACGGCGGTGGCCGACATCGTCCAGACGAACCGCAGATAGGTGCTGGTGTAGCTCTCCAGGGACTTGCGGATCGCGGCGCCGGTGCGCTCGGCGACCTGCAGCTCGGCGTACCGCTTGCCCGCCACCATGAACAGCGACGCGAACGCCGCGGTCAGCAAGAACCATTGCGACAGCGGGATGCCGGTGGCGGCGCCACCGGCTATGGCGCGCAGCAGGTACGCCGACGACACGATGCAGATGTCCATCACCGCTTGGTGTTTCAGACCGAAACAATAGGCAAGCTGCATGCCGAGGTAGACGGCCATCACGACCGCCAGGTCCGGCGTCAGCCACCACGCGAGCCCCAGCGAGCCCGCCCCGAGAACCAGCGCCAGGGTGTACGCCAGCCACTCGGGCACCACACCCGCGGCGATCGGGCGGAATCTCTTGGTGGGGTGCTCGCGGTCGGCGTCGACGTCGCGCACGTCGTTGACCAGATAGATCGACGAGGCCGCCAGGCAGAACACCACGAACGCCACCGAGACCTTGGTCAGCACGTCGGCGTAGTTGTAGTGCACCGGGCCGCCCAACGCGGCCACCGGTGCCGCCAGCACCAGGACGTTCTTCACCCACTGCCGCGGGCGGATCGCCTTGACGACCCCGACCACCACGTTGCCCGGGGGCCCGGTCACCACGTCCTCACTCATTCGCCCAGACCTTCCGCGCCCGGCCCTCTAGCCGAACGGTGATTCGCGCGACAGTGGCGCCGAGGACGATGCCGCAGGCCACGTCGCTGGGATAGTGCACCCCGAGCAGCATCCGCGACACTGCCATCGGGGGAACCAGGAGGGCGGGCAGCGGCAGGCCGGTGATCCGGCCCATCAGGATGGCCGCGGCCGTGGTCGAGGTGGCGTGGGCCGAGGGGAAACTCAGCCGGCTGGGGGTGCCGACGTTCACGACGACGGCCGGATCGTGCGGCCGCTGGCGCCGCACCACCCGCTTGACCAGCACGGCGGCGGCGTGCGCGGCGAACGCGCCCGCGCCGGCGACCAGCCAGTCCCGACGCCGCCTCGGCGCCAGCAGCGCGCCGACCGCCGCCACGGCCAGCCAGCCGAGGCTGTGCTCGCCGAAATGGGACAGGCCGCGCGCCGTCGTCAACGCACCGGGGCGGTCGGCGAGCGCGGCTTGCACGGCCACCAGAGCGGCGACCTCGCCGCGCGGGGTGGCCGATTCAGCCATGCTCTCGCTCGGCGTGCGCGGGCAGCAGCGCCATCTCCCATTTCTGCTTGCTGGACAGCACCGGCAGCGCGTCCCGGTACGTTTTGCGCATCTCGTCGAAGCGGCTCGCCAGGAGGCGCTGCCGGCGCAGCGAGGCGAACAGCAGTTGGAACATCTTGCGCCGGTCGCGTTGCCGGTAGACCACGCCGCACCCGTCGGCCGTCGTCACGGTGACGCCGTCGACCGTGCACAGCCGGAACCAGCGGGCGTCCTGGGTCGGCACGTTGAATTCGGGGCGCCGGTGGGCCTCGGGGTCGGCCTTGGTCGCGTTGTGCAGGATGCCGCGGGCCAGCCGGTAACCGATCGACAGCGGGTTCACTGGCGGCTTCATCGCCTTGGTCTTGTGCGACGGCGCCGGGAGTTGGCTCGCGGCCGGCAGCACCACCGCGTCCGGGTACTCCTTGCGCAACCGATGCACCTCGGGCAGGGCGGATTCCAGGATCGAGAAGATGTGCTCCGGGCCCGCGAGGAAGTCGTCGATGGCCCGGTTCTGGATCGCTACCGTCGAATATTCAAGGCAGGCAAGGTGTTTCAGCGTTGCCTTCAGGTGGCTGCGGACCAGTCCGGTGATGTCGCCGTCCCAGTGCATCGCGGCGACCACCAGGCGATTGCGCAGGTGGTAGTAGGCCTGCCAGTCGATGGCGTCGTCCTTGTCACTCCAGGCCATGTGCCAGATCGCCGCGCCGGGCAAGGTGACGGTCGGGTACCCGTGCTCGCCGGCGCGCAGACCGTATTCGGCGTCGTCCCATTTGATGAACAGCGGTAGCGGCTGGCCCAGTTCCTCGGCGACCTGCCGGGGGATCATGCACGTCCACCAGCCGTTGAAGTCGACGTCGATGCGCCGGTGCAGCAGGGCGCTTCGAACATTCTTGTCGTTCAACGGATATTCGGCGAAGTCGTGGTCGTACTCGGCGTGCGGGGCGGCGGTCCACATGAAGTTCGACTGGTTGACGACCTCGCCCATGATGTGCAGGTGCGAGGGCTCCTGCAGGTTGAGCATCTGACCGCCGATCAGCATCGGCGTCTTGGCGAAGCGGTGCAGGGCCAACACCCGCAGGATCGAGTCGGGCTCGATGCGGATGTCGTCGTCCATGAACAGAATCTGTTGGCAGTCCGTGTTTTTCAGCGCCTCGTACATCACCCGGCTGTAACCGCCCGAGCCGCCGAGGTTGGGCTGGTTGTGGATGGACAGCCGATTGCCCAGCCCCGCGGCCGCGGCGGGGAAGTCCGGGTGGTCGCGCACCTTTCGGGTGCCCTGGTCGGGGACGATCACCGCCCCGATCACCGCGTCCACCAACGGATCTGCGGTCAGGTCGGCCAGCGCGTTGACGCAGTCGGCGGGCCGGTTGAACGTCGGGATGCCGACGGCGACGTTGGCCGTGCCCGGCGCGGGCTCGGTCGCATACCAGCCACCGCTCACCAGGTTCACCGCGGTGTCGGTGGTGATGTCGAACCAGATCCAGCCGCCGTCCTCGAACGGCTTGAGCGGCACCTCGATCTCGACGACGGCCGGTTGATCGTCGGTGCCGACGAATTGGCGGCCCTCCACGGAGATTCGTACCCCGGTGGCCTTGGTGCGGTACAGGTCGACGCGCCCGGTTCCGGTGAGCTCGACTCGCAACACCACCGACGTGCAGATCGACCAGCGGCGCCAGTAACTGGCCGGGAACGCGTTGAAGTACGTGGCGAACGACACTTCGGACTCTTTGCCGATCTCGAGCGAGGTTCGGCTGGTCGCGTGGGCACGCCGCGCGTTGGTGGTCGATTCCTCCAGATACAGCTTGCGCACGTCGAGGGGCTCACCCGGACGCGGCAGGATGATTCTGGAAAGCAGGCTTACAGCGGTCATCCCCCCGCGCCTTCCTCCACTAGTGCTGTGCCGTCGCGCAGGTGTGGCGCGAGGACGTTGTCGTACATGTTGAGCGCGCTGGCGATCGCCATGTGCATGTCCAGGTATTGGTAGGTCCCCAGCCGGCCACCGAACAGCACCTTCGATGACGCGGTCTCGGCCTTCGCCCGCGCCCGGTAGGCGGCCAGCAGCGCACGGTCGGCCTCGGTGTTGATCGGATAGTAGGGCTCGTCGTCGTCTTCGGCGAACCTCGAGAACTCCCGCATGATGACCGTCTTGTCGGTCGGATAGTCACGCTCGGGGTGGAAGTGGCGGAACTCGTGAATGCGGGTGTAGGGGATCTCGAGATCGTTGTAGTTCATCACCGGCGTGCCTTGGAAGTCGCCGCACTCGGTCAGCACCTCGAGCTCGAAATCCAAGGTGCGCCAGCCCAACCGGCCTTCGGCGTAGTTGAAGTAGCGGTCCAGCGGGCCGGTGTAGACGACCGGTGCATCGGGACTGTCCGCGCGCAACTTGTCGCGGACGTCGAACCAGTCGATGTCCAGCCGGACCTCGATGCGGTCGTCGGCGGCCATGTTCTGCAGCCACGCCGTGTACCCGTCGGCCGGCAGCCCCTCGTAGGTGTCGCTGAAGTATCGGTTGTCGAAGGTGTAGCGCACGGGCAGCCGGGTGATGTTGGCGGCCGGCAATTCCTTGGGATCGGTCTGCCACTGCTTGGCGGTGTAGCCCTTGACGAACGCCTCGTACAGCGGGCGCCCGATCAGCGAGATCGCCTTCTCCTCGAGGTTCTGCGCGTCCTCGGTCTTGATCTCGGCGGCCTGGTCGGCGATCAGGCGGCGGGCTTCGTCCGGGGTGAAGTACCTGCCGAAGAACTGTGACACCAGGCCCAGACCCATCGGGAATTGGTAGGCCTGCCCGTTGTGCATGGCGAACACGCGGTGTTGGTAGTTGGTGAAGTCGGTGAACTGACGCACGTAGTCCCAGACCCTCTTATTAGAGGTGTGGAACAGGTGGGCGCCGTATTTGTGGACCTCGATACCGGTCTGCGGCTCGGCTTCCGAATAGGCGTTCCCCCCGATGTGCGGGCGGCGCTCCACGACGAGCACGCGCTTCCCGAGTTGGGTAGCCACGCGCTCGGCAATGGTCAGGCCGAAGAATCCAGAGCCGACGACGAGGAGGTCAAAGCGAGCGGTCATCGGTTGCTTAGGGTATCCGACGGCGTCGGCCTAACCCATTTGGCGAGGCCAGGGAGTCCGCGATCGGTCGTGTGGCGACGATTCGGGACTGTCGAACCCGGCGATCACGGTCCGGGTCGCAATTACCTCACGAATCAATATCGCCACTCTAGTCACAGCATTCTCACTCGTACCATCGACTCTGTGTGGTTGTCGGCGGCTAGAAACCGGCAAGGCCGCACTGACACAACACAGTTGAACATTGAGTTGTCCAGATTGAGGAGACTTCCGTGCCGAACCGACGCCGACGCAAGCTTTCGACAGCCATGAGCGCGGTCGCCGCCCTGGCAGTGGCGAGTCCTTGCGCATACTTCCTTGTCTACGAATCGACGGCGGGCAACAAACCGGCCGAGCACCACGACTTCAAGCAGGCGGCGGTAATGACCGACCTGCCGGGCGAGCTGATGGGCGCCTTGTCGCAGGGGCTGTCGCAATTCGGGATCAACCTGCCCCCGGTGCCCGCGCTGAGCGGGGGCGCGACCAGCACTCCGGGCCTGGCCAGCCCCGGCCTGGGCACTCCGGGCCTCGGGACTCCAGGGCTCACGAGCCCTGGTCTGACCAGTCCGGGCCTGACCAGCCCCGGCCTCACCAGCCCCGGCCTGACCAGCCCCGGTTTGACGAGCCCCAGTTTGACCAGCCCGGCTCTGACCAGCCCGGGCCTGGCGCCGACCGCGACGCCGGGTCTCACCGCGCCCGGCGCGCTGCCGACCACCCCGGGCGCCGGAGTGGCGACCCCGGGTGAGGGGCTCAACCCCGCGCTGTCCAACCCCGGGCTGACCAGCCCGGCCGGGGTCACGCCCGGGCTGACGAGCCCGACGGCTGCCGGTGAGGTGCCAATCACGGCCCCGGCCAGCCTGGACCCGGGCGCCGACGGTACCTACCCGATCCTGGGCGACCCGTCGTCCTTCGGTAACGGTTCACCGATTGGTGGTGGCACCGGCCTCGGCGGCGGCGGCGGAAGCTCCAGCAGCGGCGGCGGTGGCCTGGTCAACGACGTGATGCAGGCCGCCAACCAGCTCGGCGCCGGTCAGGCGATCGACCTGCTCAAGGGCCTGGTCATGCCGGCGATCACGCAGGGTCTGCACGGCGGGGCGGGTGCAGCCGGTGCGCTTCCGGGCGCCGCCGGTGCGCTGCCGGGTGCCGCGGGCGCCCTCCCGGGTGCCGCGGGCGCCCTGCCGGGTGCCGCCGCGGGCGCCCTGCCGGCTGCCGCCGGCGCGGCACCGGTCCTGCCACCCGTCTAGACCTTCAGGAAACCCTCCAACCAGACGGCACCGCAGATTCTTCTGCGGTGCCGTCGAATTTGGCGCAGTTTCGTCGCGCCCAGGTCGTGTCGTCTCATCATTAACATTAGAAACACAAGTAACATCGGCTGGTGTCTCCTAGTCGTGGGCCGACGACATTGCTCACCGCCATCGCGGCGACCGTCGTCATCGTCTCCTGGGTGGCCGACACCACGCGCGATCGCGGCACTGCCAGTCCGCCGCCGACCCACGACACCCAGCTGACCGAACAGCCGCTGGTCGGGTTGGGCGGCGGTGTCACGGTTCGCCAGATCAGCCAGGACACCCCGTTCTCTCTCGTCGCGCTCACGGGCGACCTGGCAGGCACCTCGACCAGGGTGCGGGCGCGGCGGCCGGACGGTTCGTGGGGGCCCTGGTACCAGACCGAGTACGAGACGGCGGCGCCCGACGGGGCGACGGCAGCCGGATCGCTCGAGGGGCCGCGCGGAACCGACCCGGTGTTCGTCGGCACCACCACCACCGTCGAGATCGCGGTCACGCGTCCGATGGATGCGCCGCCGACCCTGGGGGCCCCACCCGTCGGCGGGGGACCATCACCCGCGCCCCCCCGCGAGACCGATCTGGGCTACAAACCGGCGTCCCGGGAACAACCCTTCGGGCAGAACATCTCCGCCATCCTCATCTCCCCGCCGCAAGCACCGGCCAAAGCCCAGTGGACGCCACCCTCGGGCGTGCTGATGCCCGGCCAGGCCCCCGCCATCATCAGCCGGGCGGAATGGGGTGCCGACGAGTCGCTGCGTTGCGGTAGTCCGCAGTACGACAACGGCGTTCGTGCCGCCGTCGTACACCACACGGCGGGCAGCAACGACTACTCGCCGCTGGAATCGGCCGGGATCGTCAAGGCCATCTACACCTATCACAGCAAGACCTTGGGCTGGTGCGACATCGCCTACAACGCCCTGGTCGACAAGTACGGCCAGGTGTTCGAGGGCAGCGCCGGGGGGCTGACCAAAGCGGTCGAGGCCTTCCACACCGGCGGATTCAACCGCAACACCTGGGGCGTGGCGATGATCGGCAACTTCGACGACGTACCCCCCACGCCGATCCAGCTGCGCACCCTGGGCCGGCTGCTGGGCTGGCGCCTGGGCCTGGACAACGTCGACCCCAAGGGCACCGTGTCGCTGGAGTCGGCGGGTAGCCACTACACCACCTTCCCGGCCGGTTCCGTCGCGACGCTGCCCACGATCTTCACGCACCGCGACGTCGGCAACACCGATTGCCCGGGCAACGCCGCCTACGCGCTGATGGACGAAGTACGCGACGTCGCTTCGCATTTCAACGATCCGCCGGAGGAACTGATCAAGGCCCTGCAGGGCGGCGCGATCTACGACCACTGGCAGGCGATGGGCGGCATGAACAGCGTACTGGGCGCGCCCACGTCCCCCGAGGACAGCGCGGAGGGTGACGCGCGGTACGTCACCTTCGCCCGGGGCGCGATGTATTGGTCGCCGGAAACCGGCGCCCAGCCGGTCACCGGCGCGATTTACGACGCCTGGGCGTCGCTGAGCTACGAACGCGGACCGCTCGGGTTGCCGACCAGCGCCGAACTTCAAGAGCCGCTGCAGATTACGCAGAATTTCCAACACGGAACGCTGAACTACGAGCGGCTCACCGGCAACGTCACCGAGGTCGCGGAGGGGATCATCACGCCGCTCTCGACGCAATCACCGAGCGGCCCCACCGTGCCGCCCGAACACTTCTCGTTACCGGCGCACCCGTCTGCCACCTAGCCGGTCCCGGCAGTCGCTAGAGCCACCAGCGCTCGAGCACCCGCCCCACCCCGTCGTCGTTGTTGACAGCGGTGACCTCGTCGGCGGCGGCCAGCACGTCGGGATGGGCGTTGCCCATCGCCACGCCATGACCCGCCCAGCGCAGCATGGGCAAGTCGTTGGGCATGTCGCCGAACGCCAGTACCTCCTCGCTGCCGATCTGCAGGGGCCTGGCGATCTCGTCCACGCCGGTGGCCTTGCTGGTGCCCAGCGGCACGATCTCCACGAGACCGTTGTTGGTGGAGTAGGTGATATCGCCCTCGATGCCGACGTGCTTGGCCAGCTCGGCGGCCATATCGGCGCTGCGTGCCCCGCTTCGGCGGATGAGCAGCTTGATCGCGGGCGCACTGAGCAGGTCCTCGATCGACACCTCGGTGTTGTCCGGGTTCAGCCACGCGTGCTCGTAGCCCGGTGAGCTGATGAACTGGGGGGTCGCCGTGTCGTGGGCGCGTTCGCCGATTCGCTCGACGGCCAGGCCCGCGCCCGGGATGACGCGCGTCGCCAGCTCCGCAAGCTCGGCCAGCGTGTCGACGGGCAGCGTCCGCGTCGAGACCACCCGGTCCGTGGCGGGGTCGTAGACGACGGCGCCGTTGGCGCACACCGCGATTGGCGCGAAGCCCAGCGCGTCGACGACGGGGCGTATCCACCGTGGCGGCCGGCCGGTCGCCACGACGAACGTCGCGCCGGCATCGACGGCGGCGCGCACGGCATCGCGGGTACGCGGGGTGATGGTTTCGTTGTCGTCGAACAGGGTGCCGTCGACGTCGCAGGCTATTAGCGCCGGCTGGGTCACGTTGACGTCATCTGGTCAATGCACTCCGCTCTGGTCCTGTCCGGGTCGGGTCACGCCGTCCGTGCCGTATTTCTGCATCCGCGCCTGCAACTCCGACAAGCGGATCGCCCGGGAATCGTCCTGGGTGGGCGCGGCGCCGCCGAGCCGCCTCGGGACCCAGAATTCACCCTCCGGGTGGGGGTATTCCTCCTGTACCTGATACAGCAACGCATTCATCGACTGGCGCAGCGCCGCGTTGAGCTGTTCGGGCGTGCCGTGCGGCGGCAGCGGCCGGCCTGCGGCGACGGTGATCGGAACCTTGTTGCGCCACACCTTCTTTGGATGGTCCTTGGGCCAAATCCGATGGGCACCCCAGACGATCACCGGAACGATCGGCACCTGGGCGTCCAGCGCCATCCGGGCCGCACCGCTCTTGAACTCGCGCAGCTCGAAACTGCGGCTGATCGTGGCTTCGGGGTGCATCCCGATGAGCTCGCCCTGCCGCAGGCGCTGCGTGGCCAGCTCGAGCGCGCCGTTCCCGTTGGTGCGGTCCACCGGGATCAGCCTGGCGTGGTTGATCACATAGTTGACCGCCTTCACGTCGGCCATCTCGGCTTTGATCATGAAGTACGCCCGCCGGTGGCGCTCGCGCACCGCGAGCAGCGTTGGCAACCAGTCCAGGTAGCTGGTGTGGTTCTGGGCCAGCAGCGCGCCGCCCCGCTCGGGGATGTTTTCCAGCCCGCGATAGGTGAACTTGGTTCCCTGCATCGCAACCATCGGCGGTACGACCCACTCGCACAACCGGTAGAACCCCTCGGGCATGTCTTCTCCTTCGTCTACCGGGACGGCCGTCCGCCTCGGCCCGCGGCCCGCGCCGCCGCCTCGTCCGCCTCCATCCGGGCCGCCTCCGCCATGGTCGGTGCCCCACCGCCCAGCCGGCGCGGCGTCCAGTACGCCCCCGGCTCGTGCGGATAGTCCGCTTGGACCCGGTGCAGCAGTGCGGTCATCGACTCGCGCAGTGCGGCGTCGGTCTGCGCGATGTCTTCGGCCGCCGGCACTGGCGCGCCTGCCTGCACTTTAATCGGTACCTTGGCGCGGCTCAGGTTGCGTGGGTGGTCTTTGGTCCAGATCCGGTGGGCGCCCCAGACGATCACCGGGACGATGGGAACGTCGGCTTCGATGGCCATGCGCGCGGCGCCCGTCTTGAATTCCTTGAGCTCGAAGCTGCGGCTGATGGTGGCCTCCGGATAAACCCCCACCAGCTCGCCCTCGCGGAGCCGTTGCACGGCCACGGCGTAGGCGCCGGCCCCGGCGCCGCGGTCCACCGGAATAGTCCGGGTGTGCTTGATCAGGAAGTTGACGATCCGCACCTGCTGCATTTCGGCCTTGATCATGAACCTGAGCCGCCGTCTCCGCCGGTGCACGGCCAGCGCGGCGGGCAGGAAGTCGACATAGCTGGTGTGGTTGATCGCGATCACGGCGCCGCCGGTGTCGGGGATGTGCTCCTCGCCTCCGTAGGAGATCTCGGTGTTGGTGGCGACGACCACCAGCCGAGCCAGAATCTCGAGCGTGCGGAAGACGGGCTCCACCATTGATCGCTACTCCGGAGCTCCCGTGGGTCCGGCCCGGCGGGCAGCGCGAGCGGCGGCCTCCTCGGCGTCCATCCGGGCGGCTTCGGCCAGCGAAGGGGCGCTGCCGCCCAACCGCCGCGGCACCCAGAACTCACCCGCCGGGTGCGGCCCGTACATCTCCTGGGCCCGCTCCAGCAGGTGTTGCATCCGCGAGTGCAACAGCCCCTTGAGCTCCTCGACGCCCAACGTCGGTTCGATCGGCTCGCCGACCAGCACCGTGACGGGCACCTTCGGCCGCATCAACTTTTTCGGGTGCCCCTTGGTCCAGATGCGCTGCGCGCCCCAGACGATCACCGGAACGATCGGCACCCCGGCCTCGACGGCCATCCGGGCGGCGCCCGACTTGAATTCCTTGATCTCGAAGCTGCGGCTGATGGTGGCTTCGGGGTAGACGCCGACCAGCTCACCGTCCTTGAGGTTCCTGACCGCCTCCTCGTAGGAGGCGGCGCCGTCCTGCCGATTCACCGAGATGTGCCGCAGGCTGCGCATGATCGGGCCGGTGATCTTGTTGTCGAACACCTCCTGCTTGGCCATGAACCGCACCTTGCGTCCCAGTCCCTGCTGGTAGGCGGGCAGACCCGCGAACGTGAAGTCGAGGTAGCCGGTGTGGTTGATGGCGATCACGGCACCGCCGGTTTTGGGCAGGTTTTCGACCCCCGCCACGGTGATCTTGAGGCCCTGTAGGCGCCAAACCAGGCGGGCAAGTTGAATGACAGTCCCGTATACCGGTTCCACAGCTGATCAGCCTAATGCTCCTGGCTGTGAGTCACCCGAGGTGGCGAAAAGGAGGCCATCGCTTGAGCTTCCCCGCGGCACCCGTTCCGCCGCCCGAAGTGGTTCGCCGGTTTGCCGGCGGCAGGGTGGTTCGCGCCGTGTGGGTCAACGAGATCGGTGGGGTGACCTTCCGGATCGGCCCCGACGCCGGCGGCGCCGAGTTCATCAAGGTCGCGGAAGCCGGCGTGACCGACTTTGCCCGTGAAGCGGAGCGCCTGCGTTGGGCCGCCCGGTACGTGCTGGTGCCGCCGGTGCTGGGCGCCGGCGTCGACGGGGGCTGCGCCTGGCTGCATACCCGGGCACTGCCCGGCGTCTCGGCCGTACATCCGCGCCTGCGGGCCACACCCGAGGTGGCCGTGCGCGCGATCGCCCTCGGCCTGCGCAGGCTGCATGACCGGCTACCGGTGTCGTCCTGCCCGTTCGACTGGTCGGTCGAGGGCCGGCTGGCGGCCCTGACACCCGTCGCGCGTGCACGGCTGGGCAGCCCGCCGCCCATCGACCGCCTGGTGGTGTGCCACGGCGACGCCTGCTCGCCCAACACCCTGGTCGACGGGCGCGGCCGGTACCGCGGGCATGTCGACCTGGGCGACCTCGGTGTGGCCGACCGGTGGGCCGACCTCGCGGTCGCGACGCTGTCGTTGGGCTGGAATTTCCCCGACCGGGTGTGGGACGGAGAATTCTTCGCGGCCTACGGCGTCGAGCCCGACGCCGCTCGCATCGACTTCTACCGACGGCTGTGGGAGGCCGACGATGCCGCCTCGCGCTAAGCTCGGGGGCTGAAAACCCGTTACCGGGCCGTGGGCGAGTACGGCCCCCAGGAAGGTGTTTGTGCAGGTCACCAGCGTAGGTCACGCCGGATTTCTGATCGAGACCCCAGCGGGCAGCATCCTGTGCGACCCGTGGGTCAACCCCGCGTACTTCGCGTCCTGGTTCCCCTTCCCGGACAACAGCCAACTGGACTGGGACAAGTTGGGTGACTGCGACTACCTGTACCTGTCGCACCTGCACAAGGACCACTTCGACGCCAAGAACCTGGCCGAGCACGTCAATAAGGACGCGGTGGTGCTGCTGCCGGACTTCCCGGTCCCGGACTTGCGAAATGCGTTGCAGGAGTTGGGTTTCTACCGGTTCTTCGAGACCGGCAACTCGGTCAAACACCGCGTCAGCGGTCCGAAGGGCGAGCTCGACGTGATGATCATCGCGCTGCGCGCGCCGGCCGACGGGCCGCTCGGTGACTCGGCGCTGGTGGTTTCCGACGGCGTCACAACGGCTTTCAACATGAACGACGCCCGGCCGGTCGATCTCGACGTGTTGGCGTCGGCGTTCGGCCACATCGACGTGCACATGCTGCAGTACTCCGGCGCCATCTGGTACCCGATGGTCTACGACATGCCCGCCCGTGCCAAGGAGTCCTTCGGCGTCCAGAAGCGGCAGCGGCAGATGGACCGTGCCCGCCAGTACATCGCCCAGGTGGGCGCCACATGGGTCATCCCGTCGGCCGGTCCGCCGTGCTTCCTGGACACCGAACTGCGCCATCTCAACGACGACCACGGCGATCCGGCCAACATCTTCCCCGACCAAATCGTGTTCCTCGACCAGATGCGGGCCCACGGCAACAACGGCGGCCTGCTGATGATCCCCGGCTCGACCGCGGACTTCACCGGCACCGCCCTGAACTCGCTGAGCCACCCGATGCCCGACGACCAGGTCGAGGCGATCTTCACCACCGGCAAGCAGGCCTACATCGCCGACTACGCCGAGCGGATGGCGCCCGTCCTGGCCGCCGAGAAGGCGCGATGGGCGCCCGCCACGGGCGAGCCGCTGCTGGAGCAGCTGCGTGCGCTGTTCGAACCGATCATGTCGCAGAGCGACGAGATCTGTGACGGCATCGGCTATCCCGTCGAACTCGTGATCGGCCCGGAAACCGTCATCCTGGACTTCCCGAAACGTACTGTGCGCGAACGCATTCCCGACGAGAAGGTCCGTTACGGTTTCGTCATAGCGCCGGAGTTGGTGCGCACCGTATTGCGCGACCGGGAGCCCGATTGGGTCAACACCATCTTCTTGTCCACCCGGTTCAGGGCGTGGCGTGTCGGCGGTTATAACGAATACCTGTACACCTTCTTCAAATGCCTCACCGACGAGCGGATTGCCTACGCCGACGGCTGGTTCGCCGAGACTCATGACGATTCTTCGTCGGTCACGCTGGACGGCTGGGAAATTCAGCGCCGCTGCCCACACCTGAAGGCCGACCTGTCGAAATTCGGTGTGGTCGAGGGCAACACGCTGACCTGCAACCTGCATGGCTGGCAATGGCGATTGGACGACGGTCGCTGCCTGACCGCGCGGGGTCACGAACTGAGAAGTTCGCGGGCATGAGCGCCACCCACGGCCAGTGTTACGACGACGGCCTGGTCCAGCTGGACCGCGCGGCGATCACCCTGCGCCGCTACCACTTTCCCTCCGGCACGTCGAAAGTGATCGCACTCGGCGCGGTTCGTGGGTACAAGGCCGAGGGGTTGGGCCTGCTGACGCATCGATTCCGGATCTGGGGCAGCTCGGACTTGCGCCGCTGGCTCCCGCTGGACGTGAGCCGGCCGTTCAAGTCGACGCTGATCACGCTTGACGTGCCGGGCATTCAGCCCAGCCCCGCCTTCACGCCGGCGCGACCCGAGGAGTTCACCGCACTCCTGGACGAGCTGCTAAGTCAGCGCGGTTAGCCGCGCGGGCGAGTGCGCGAACACCTGGCTGCGCCTGCCGTCGGCCACCCGGACATACGCCGACTTCAAGGCGTCGATGTACCGGCGCACCGATTCGCGGGCGACCGGGTTGTCGGGAAACAACACCGTCACCTTGGTCTCGTGTTGTAGCCGGATGACCCACAGCGAGACTTGATGGGACACCCTGCCCTCGTCGTAGATCCGAAAGTTCAAGTCGGAGTTCGCGACCGAGGACAGCGGGGCGATGCTGGCGTCCAGGAACGACATCACGAAGTTGCCGGGCCGCGGCCTGGCCAAACCCGCCCCCGGGGGCGCCAACTCCAGCACCCGGTCGAACGGAATGGTGGCCAAGTCGATGCCCGAATCGAAGGACGTCTGCGCGGAGTGCGCCGCGTCCCCGAAAAGCCCGGCGTCGATGTCGACCGTGACCGGAACCAGGCCGGTGAACCAGCCAGTCGTCATCAATTCCGTTGGCGTCCTGCGGGTATCGGTAGTCGTTACCGCGGAAAACGTTTCCGCACCGGTCAATTCACGGTGCGTGAGGCCCGCGCAGGCGAACACACCGCCGCTGAAGCGGGCATCCGCAGCCACGCAGGCCCGCTCGAACCGTTCCGTCTGCCGTTCGTCCATCAGCGTCTCGGTGACGAGCTTGCCGGCATAGGGCACCGAGAGGTCGCCGAGTCGCAGCGGAAAGTGCGGTAGCGTCCCCCCGTTTTCGGCGGCGAAGGCGGTCCACGCGCGCACCTTGGGGGAGTCGGCCGTCAACGCGGCCATCTCCTCCCGCTGCCGAACGCAGTACTCGCCGTAACGCCCGGCCTCCGGGAGTTCGACGGGCGCGCCGCCACCGACCAGGGTGGCGTACATCAGGTGGATCTCCGTGAAGAGAACGCCGACGATCATGGGGTCGACGCAGAGGTGGGCGATGCTCGCGTAGAAGGTGAAATGGTTGTCGCTTTGCACCACTCCGAACAGAAAACAATCCCACTGCAGCGGCTGCGGGGTCGATATGTGTTCGCGCAACTCCGTGGGCGTGAGCCCCCCGTGCTCGACCGGGACGAGTTCGATGTCATCGGGGTCGGCGATGGTGTGGCGAACGATCTGTTGGGCGTCGCGGTAGTCGAACCAGCTGTGGTAGGTGTCATGCCGGCGGATGTGCGCATTGACCGCGTAGTTCATGGCGCGGACGTCGCAGCGGCCGGGGACCTCCCAGGTGAAGATCATCAGGCGCGACATGTCCAGGCCCCGCGCGGCGTGATCGCTGTAGCGCCGAAGGTGTTGGGTTTGCTGGTAGCTGGGGGGAACCGGACTGGGCGGCGCCGCTGCCGCTTTGGCCCTCGCCGCCGGTGAGGCGTGCCAACAGATGACGGAGCGCGCCTGCGGTGTCCAGTCTTGAAGAGTGGTTATGCCGAACACTGAATACCCTGCACCTCCGCGCTATTGGGCTCGGCGGGGCGCAGCTGCGCGCCCGCCGGGCGATGCTCAGGCGACCTGCCGTCCGCGCTGTCGCCGCGGAGCCGAGCCCGCCGGGGCACCCGCAGCCATCCCGCGGCCAGGCGTGTTTCACGCTGCTCCACGAAACCCTCTGGTGGGCACCAACAATGACGGCACCGGACCGGCAGGCCCAGCCGCCCCCAGGATTTCTCCAGCCGCAAGTGGTGCTGCGGGAGCCCCCAGCATATCCGCTTTGGGCGGGGTCCGCCCCGCGACATCCCGTGTGCGCGTGACGTTTGGGTTACACCCGTCTGAACCCAGCCTGACGAAATTCGCTACCCCTGGCATGATCAGCCGAGACCGGCTTGTGCGGGCGAGTTTGGGCGCTGGACCTGGCCGCGTGCGGTACGTTGCCCAGCATGTGGATCACCGTGCTGGTATTGGCCGGCTCGGTGATTTTCGAACCGATCCGGCTCGGTCTGGTGATCCTGCTGCTCAGCCGGCGGAGCCCGCTCAGGCAGTTGCTCGCGTTTCTGTGTGGTGGCTTCGCGATGGGCGTGGGCGTGGGGCTGACGGTGCTATTCCTGCTACGGACCGCGCCGGTGGTCGGCCACGTCAGTGTGGCGCAAGTGCAAATCGCTTCCGGGCTCGTGGCTTTGCTGATCGCCGTTGTGGTGGCCACGCGCGATTCGGCGCGCAGCCGCGCCCGCCCCGCCGAGGCGCCCGTCAGGGTCGGAACTGGCGGCGTTGCGCTGCTGGAGCGGCCGGCACCGAGCGGCCGCCGGCAACTGGCTGACCGCGCACGCGTCTTCTTGCGGGGCGACTCGCTCTGTGTCGCAGCGGTTAGCGGTATGGGCGCCGCTTTGCCGTCGGCGAACTACCTGGGCTCGATGGCCGCCATCCTCGCCTCGCACGCCGCGCCCCTCGCGCAGGTTCAGGCGCTGGTGGCCTTCAACCTGGTGGCCTTCACCGTGGCGGAGCTCCCACTGATCGGGTATCTCACGGCGCCGCGCAAGACGCGTGCCGTCATGGCCGGGCTGCGGAACTGGTTGCTGTCCCGCGGTCACCGCGACATCGCGGTATTGCTGGCCTTCGCGGGTTGTTTCATGCTCGTCCTCGGGCTGACCAGCATCAGTGCGCGGTAGCATCCCTGCTGTAGCTCTTTCGGTAGGCCGTGAGGAGAGTTCGTGAACAAACTGCTCACCTCGGCCATCACCGTTGGAACATTGGCGTGCGCAATAGTTTTCGATTCCGGTGGCGCCGCCGCCGACACCGCTTTGATAGTGCCCGGCACGGCCCCGTCCCCCTACGGGCCGCTGCGGTCGCTGTATCACTTCGATCCCGCGATGCAGCCGCAGATCGACGCGAACTACTACAGTCCGGCGGCCGTGCGCCGCGTGGTGCCCTACCCGGGCAGCTTCTGGCCGGTCACCGGGCTGAGTTCGCCGACCGTCAACAGCTCCGTGACCACCGGGGCGAACAATCTCGATGCCGCGATCCGCAACACCGACGGACCCATCTCGGTGGCCGGACTGTCCCAGGGTTCGCTGGCGCTGGACCGCGAGCAGGCGCGCCTGGCACACGACCCGACGGCGCCGCCGCCCGGTCAGCTCACCTTCATCAAGGCCGGTAACCCCGACAACCTGCTCTACAAGGTGTTCGGGCCCGGGACGCACGTGCCGATCATCGACTACACCGTCCCCGCTCCGGTGGAGAGCCAATACGACACGGTCAACATCGTGGGGCAGTACGACCCCTTTTCCGACCCGCCCAACCATCCCGGAAACCTGCTGGCCGACCTGAACGCGATTGCGGCGGGCGGGTATTACGGTCACAGCGCCACCGCATTCTCGGACCCGTCGCGGGTCGCACCGTGGGACATCAGGAGGACCACCAACGACCTGGGCGGCACGTCGACGACCTATTTCATCCGGAACTCCGAGCTGCCGCTGGCCCGGGCGCTGGTCGACGGGGCGGGGATGCCCCCCGAGGCGGTGGGGCCGATCGACGCGGTGCTGCCCGAAGAAGAGAAGTCACCGGCGCCGATAGCCGAACAGCTGATTGGCTTTTCGCCCCGCGACGGGCTGCGGCTCTAGCGGTTACTTCTTGGCTTTGACGACCGCGCGGACGACCTTGCGCACCACGCCGCCTTTGCCGAGCCCGGGACCCGGGGTGAGGATCCGGGCCAGGTTGGCGACGGCCAGGGAGTTGGTGGCCAGGTTGATCCCGGCGCGGGCGCCGCGGATGGGCCAGGAGACCGCAGAGAAAATCGTCGGGATGTGGGTGATGCCGTTGATGATCTGGACCGGGTTGTGCGCCGGGCCCGGGTCGTAGGCGCGGTCCACCATCGGGCGCAGCACCGCGTCGATCGGCCCCACCGCCTCGGGGGGCATCCCCGCCCCGTCGACCAGCGCCCGGGCCAGCGGCAGC
>NZ_LZIX01000302.1:0-1105 GCF_001666955.1 Mycobacterium sp. E735
CGGGTACTCGACCGGGTCGTGGCGATGGCGGATCAGTTGCGCGACCAGGCCCCCGAGGCCGAGCGGATCGGCCGCCTGACCGACGACAGCGTGAAGCTGATGAAGTCGGCCGGGTTGATCCGGCTGCTGCAAACCAAGCAATATCAGGGTTTCGAGGTCCACCCCCGCGAGTTCGCCGAGACGACGATGGCGACCGCTGCGCTGGACCCGGCGGCCGGCTGGATCGTCGGCGTGGTCGGCGTGCACCCCTACCAGTTGGCGTACGCGGACCCCAAAGTCGCCGCCGAGATCTGGGCCGACGACGTCGACACGTGGATGGCGTCACCGTACGCGCCGCAGGGGGTGGCCAAGCCCGTCGACGGGGGCTACCTCTTCAACGGCCGCTGGCAGTTCAGCTCGGGCACCGACCACTGCGACTGGATCATCCTCGGCGCGATGCTCGGCGACGAGAAGGGCATTCCGATCATGCCGCCGCAGATGTTGCACATGATCCTGCCCCGTAAGGACTACGAGATCGTCGAGGACTCGTGGAATGTGGTGGGGTTGCGGGGAACCGGTTCCAAGGACGTCATCGTCAAGGACGCGTTCGTCCCGTCGTATCGGACGATGGACGCGACGAAGGTGATGGACGGCACCGCCCAGCGCGAGGCCGGCATGACCGAGCCGCTCTATCTGATGCCGTGGTCGACGATGTTCCCGCTGGGCATCTCGGCGGCCACCATCGGCATCGCCGAGGGGGCCCTGGCCGCGCACCTGGACTATCAGCGTGAGCGCGTCGGCGCCACCGGAACCGCGATCAAGGACGATCCCTACGTGATGTTCGCGATCGGCGAGGCAGCCGCCGACATCAACGCCGCCCGCCAGGAACTCCTGGCGAATGCCGACCGCATCTACGACATGGTCGCCGCCGGCAAGGAGGTGTCGTTCGCCGACCGCGCGGCCGGGCGGCGCACCCAGATCCGCGCGGTGTGGCGCGCGGTGTCGGCGGTCGACGAGATCTTCGCCCGCTCGGGCGGCAACGCGGCCCGCATGGACAAGCCGCTGCAACGGTATTGGCGCGACGTCCATGTCGGCCAGCTGCACGCCATCCACATGCCTGGAACCA
>NZ_LZIX01000303.1:0-85192 GCF_001666955.1 Mycobacterium sp. E735
CGCATCTTCGCGGTGCCCTCGTCCGCCTCCACCGGTGGAAGTTTAAGGATCGCACGGAAATACCAGTTGAACACGGCACTTACAGGTGAAGGAGATCTTCAGTGCGAGCGTATTCGGCCCTTAGAGCCATGCACCCACCAGCTGGCGAGAGATCAGAGGTCGGTGGAAAGGTTGTTGATTTCCGACGACCGGTCAGCCATCGCGCTCAGGCGAGGATGGTTGAGAAGAGCTTCACTCACCCTCGCCAGAGGTACTGCGAACTCCTGCAGTATGGCCAGATAGGTAACCAAGTGAACTGACTCCGCAATGATGTGGAGTTGCAAGCTATCGCGAAGTGGACGCCACCTCTTGGTTCCGCCGTGTGCAACGTGGTTTCGTGCCCAGACCGCCCAGCTGGCCCACTGCTCGGTGTCGAGTCCGAGTGCATCCCGGACTTCCGGCGCGAGTTTGTCGTGCAGTGCTTTGAGGCGAGTGTTCAGGGAAACATCGTTCCCACGGTTGAGACACCAGCAATGGAACCCTTCGGCCGCAGCCAAGGCCTGACTGACATACTCCTCGACCATCCGCGACGAGTATCCGCACAGGCCTACAGCTACGCTCCATGCATAGCTTGCTTGGTTCCCGTCAGTTAGCCGTTGCCGCGCATGGAGGTATCTCTCCAGTGGCACATCGGCCAGGGTGAACACTACGGAAGCGGGCTGGTGAACGTCATCTGGACGAGCCACCTTGCCGACATGCGTAAGTAGAGAAACGTCACTGTCACTGCCGGTATCTAGGGTGATCTGCTCGACTCCGCACGCCTCAAATGTGGCCAACTGGACGAGGTCGTCGATCGGGGCTATCCGCTCAACGAAATCGGCAGCTGACCCGGAGGCGTTGTCCGGCAGCCGAATAGAGGCATGCGCGCTGACTTGGAGGGTTACCATTTGGCCACGCCGGAGATTGGTCGTCATCATCTGAAGTTTCAGGTCGGGCCAGGTCTCCGTTGCTTGGCTGATCCACGGCTGTGTTGCCGTGGTGGCAATTGAGTAGCAGGCGTCCTGTGTGTCCGCCCGCGCGTATGCCGCTCGGCGACCGCCAACTACGGGAAAGATGTACGGCATCAATAGTGTTCCGTCGGGTTGTTCTTCGCGTGGATGCTCGACACCTTCAATCTTCGCCCATTGCGGCGGGTAGATTCGTTGGTCGTCGGTGAGGTAGTACAGCTCATCGATCTTGACCGTAGCTCGGGTCAAAACTGGCTCCTGCGGGCTCGGGATGTGCGCTCCCACGCAAATCCATGACGAATGCCAGAATTCGTCATGGATGCGGCCGATGAGTCCGGCAGTGTAGGCGCCACGCTGGGCATCCCAAAGGGTCACTGCCTGTCCGGACTCAGATTCACCGTAGATCGTTCCGGGGCGCACGTCTCCGACAATCTGATTGGTGTAGGACCCGCCAGTTGGAGTCTGTTGGTATTCGGGTTCTGGTGAGAAGCCGCCGATTAGTTCGAGCGTTGCGCCGTCGTCAGGCTCCCACATCAATAGCCCTGGGATGCGGTGGTCAGGAGATTCCGGTAGGTAGAACCATCCCTTGATCCGGTGGGACTCTGACTGTCTCATGACACAACCGAGCCGAGTCGACTTGCTAAGGCTGGAGGCGTTGGGAACGCTGCTGCGGGGTTCTCGAATAACGGTCGCCAAGCGGCCACGGTCGGCTCTAGGTAATCGGGGTAATTTCTGCGCCGTACATGGGGTTTCGCTGGGTGAGTGGCCTGAGCTTCATAGAGGGCGACCGCGCATTCGGTCATGATTGCCGCCGCCGAGAGGCTGTCCGCTAGCTGGGCCAGGACATCTTCCTCTGTTCCGATGTAGGCAGTCATCCATTTGTAACCGTGCACGAAGCTCGAACCGACAGTGTAGAAGCGTTCTGCACCGATTGACATTCCATACCGCAACCCGTCGGCATTGGTGATGTGCGGTGGCGGATTCCGGTCAATCCAGTCCCCGGACCAGCTGATGAAATGCTCGTAGCCTGACGATGGTCGCTGTCGAGCGGCTTTCGGAAGGGCAGTCAAGATACTCAGGCGCTCGCGATATTGCCGTTCGGTCTCGACGAAACTTTGATAGGCCGCGTCGCGGCCGTCATCGGTTCGCGAAGTGAGGAAGCGGCTCTCGACCGCGATATACCCCTTCTGGTAACCGATCTCGCGCTCGATGTAGCCGAGGCACCGAGCGCGTCGAATGGCTCGACTGGAATCGGCGAGAAGCCAGATGGTCTTCGCGGCGTTCTCGATCGCGCAGCGGCAGAGGATTCCCGTCGAGAGAGTGCTGGCCCGCTTCTCTTTGAGGGAAGCACCAAACGCCTGAGCTGCGCCAACAAGGCATTCAGCGGCGTTCATGACCGGGAAACGTGCAGTCGAGCTAACCAAATTGTTGCCCAGCGCAGGCATAAAGTATCTGTCGTCCAAGTCCAAGCTACTTCCCTGGTCGGGCGCGAAACGGGAGGGATCACGAGGCTTGCTGCTGTTGTCCGCGCATACCTGAAGAAGTAGCGCCCATTCGCCCATCCGCCACGCGCGTACAGCCCGGTCCGCGTTGCTCCACATTAAGCTCGCTATGTTCAGCAGCCGTTCCATGGGATCAGTCACCATAATCGGGCACCCTAACCCTCATCCCTGACAGCAGTCGCTCCTACGGACGTACGCGGTCGGTGACGCTGGGGTGCCAGCCATCGACGATCGGGCCTGCGAGGCGCGACGGATTCTGCGGCAAGGTCGCGCGAGGAACGCGAGGAAGTTGTAGGCCGTCCTCGCGCGTACGGCCGCAGCCGTGCGCCTCGGCGGCGTCGCGCTATACGTCGACCTCGCTGTGCCCCTCGGGTGCAGGAAGACCGTCGCACTGGCGTTGGCCGCCCCGGCGACTGTGTGACACCAGCTAGGACCCGGGCAGCTCAAATCGTAAAGAGGCCGTATTCGACGACTTCAGGCGTCTGTTCCCACGTTGGATCAGATGCCCATTCCCCAGCCAAATTCAGGTAACTAACGTAATCGGCCTGCCGTACCAAACCGTTCGACGGCACCGTCCCGGGCGCGATGTCGGGTTCGTTAAGTGCTTTCCGGACTCGCTCGTCAAGTATCAGCGGCCGTGGACGATGGTCGGTGTGGTACCCGGCGAAATAGAGCAGTTTGGTACCGAAGGACATATTCAGGCCGTCGATCTTGTGGGTGTTGAGCAGTGCGCGCCAGCCCGCCGCTGCGCCCTGGCTCCGCGTGATAGCGACGATCGATCGGATCTTGTCCCTTGCGCCATCGGTGCTGAGGATCGTCTGTACACGGTGTGGTCCATAGTCTCTCGGTTTGTATCCCCACGCCATAGCCATCAGGAATAAGTCGACCGAATCACCATCTGCTTGCTCGTGGATGAACTTGCGGGCGATTCCACCTTCGGCTTTTGAATGGGCAGTCAGATTGCTGTGGGCAATCATGTGACCTTCGAATGCGGTGGCCCACCGTTCAGGTACCCACAAGATCCGCTGGGAGTCGACATCAGCGGCGGTGTACTTCCGTAACCGGTCAGGGACACCATGGTTCATCTCGGATCTCCCATCACCAGAATGACGAAGGCGTCTGATCGACTACCACTGCAGCGACGCTAGTCAACGATGGCAACAGACGAGGGCGGTTTTCCGGGCACAGGGGCAGGTGCCCACTCGGTATGTGCTGCGGGGACAATCGAACGATGGCCGTAATCGTCCTGGATACGAACATTTTGGTCGCATCACCGCTCCTTGACAGCCGAGAGTGGTCGTCGTTGACCGAGCACGCAGCCGACTGGGGCATCGAAATCCTAGTGCCCGATGTCGTGCTGATGGAGACGGTGAACGTGGTGAGACGCGCCTGGACGAGCATGCGGCAGAAACTGGACGACCTGGCGCTCGGCGGTTTCGGGCTGGAAGACGCGAAATCGGCGATTCTGGTAGAGGTCGGCAAGCGTTCTGTGGCCTACGAAGAATGGCTTCGCTCACGCCTCGATGAGATGGGCGTCAAGGTCTCACCCACACCGTTGATCGACCATTTGGAGATCGCCCGCCGAGCATCGGAGGGCCGAGCCCCATACTGCGGCAAAGACAAAGATGGATACCGCGACACCCTCGTGTGGTATTCCGTTCTGACAACGGCGCAGGAAAACCCTGATACCGAGATCTGGTTCGTGAGTGACAACCACACCGACTTCGGCCCCAAACCGCCCAACTGGACGGGCGAAGGCTCCGGCCAGCGCGAATCCTGCCCGATCTTGTTCCACACCGACCTGACCGCCGAACTGGCAGAGTACGATCTCGACCGACGAGTGTTCTATGTGGTGAGCCTGGCCCGTATCGAGCAGCACTTCGCGTCGCAATTCGCACCGATCGACGCCAGCGACCTTCAGCGACTCATCGACACGATGGACAAGGATGCACAGGCGCAGAAGCTTGTCGATGCAGTCGCCGGTTTCAAGCTTGATCCCGAGGAGGCTGCGCTGCCATTGGATGCAGAAGCCGCCGAGATCATAGGGGCGCGCGAGCAGGTCGACGGTTGGGTATTCACTGAAGCCGCACGCCGGGGCGACGCGGGGTGGACTGCACGATTCGCCGTCGACACTGAAGTCGATATCGCATTGGTGGGGACCGGGATGGTCGCCTCGGAGCACACTAAGGTGCTGCGGCTTCTCGGCCAGGTCTGGATATCGTCCGATGGCCAAATCCTCGATATCGCCGTGGACTGCGCCGAAGCTCTAACCGATGATCCGATGCGCAATCGATGGCAAAGGCGAGCGGCGCGGTCCCCTCTTGGGGACACCGAGCTGTCCAACATTTTGGAACTACTCAAATTCCAGCAGGAAAACCAGTCCAAACTGGTCCGCGATGCCCTGCCTACATTTACAGCCCTCGCTGACATGCTCAAAACCGAAGAGGAGAAGCGGGCCAAGCTAATCCGAGAAGCCATCCCTACCTTCACTGGTCTCGGCGACATGCTGCGGGGCCAGCAGAACGAGTGGGCGAAGTCCATCCGCGAAGCGACCCAATTGTCCGGCCTTGCCGACATCCTGAAGACTCAGCAAGAAAAGCAGGCCCAGATGATTCGCGACGTCATGCCCGGTCTCAGTGGAATCGCCGACGTCCTCAAGGACCAGCAAGCCCAGTGGGCCAAAATGATTCGCGATAGCACGCCCAATTTCACCGGTCTGGCCGAGGCCCTCAAGATCCAGCAAGACCAGTGGGCCAAGACGATCCGCGAAGCCACGTCCGGCTTCACCGGGATCGGGGCCATCCTCAAGAGGCAACAGGAGCCTGCGCCCATAACCGATGGCGTCGCCGACGCCGATACAGGCACGGATGCCGACACCGACACCGACCACCAACCGTGAACCGACGACAGTCTCGATAAAGACCACTTTTGCGACGCCAAAAACGGCCGCGTGAGCGCGAGCGTTTGCCCAGCTCGCGTTGTCTCATATGTCCATCTCAGAAATAGATGTCGCAAAAAGAGCGTTGAAATGAGTGATGAGACACGCTTTCGAACTGCCCAGCGACCGAAGCACCGGTGTCCGCCTTGGCTATACACGCGTGAGCACCGTCGCCCAAACGCTCGAACAGCAGAATGCTGCACTTGAAGCGGCAGGCGTAACGAAAACTTTTTCTGACGTGATGTCCGGTGCACGGGACGACCGGCCCGGGCTTGCGGCTCTCATCAACTATGTTCGCGCGGGCGACACCGTGGTCGTGTGGAAGCTCGATCGGCTCGGGCGCAACACAATACACATCTTGGAGACGGTCAAAGCGCTGACCGACCGTGGAGTGACGCTGGTATCGACGACAGACGGCATCGACTCCTCGACGCCAGCAGGCCGGATGATGATTGGGGTTTTGGGGTCCCTCGCAGAGTACGAACGGGAGCTGATCAAAGAGCGAACCGCCCTGAAGCGGGCCGCATCTCGCGCCAACGGCACCAAATTCGGGCGACCTCGAAAGGTCGACGACACCGAGCACATCGCCACCGCCAAGCGGATGAAGGCCGACGGTCATACGGCCCGGGCGATTGCCAAGTATCTGGGTGTTAGTCGCGCGACGCTATACCGCTACCTCGCCACCGTCTGACCGACGACGTAAATCAACGCGATCTCGACCCGCGTGCACTCTGCCATCGGCGTGCAGTCGCCGGTGGCGAAGCCAGCAGCGATCGCTGCCATCCCACGAAAGGAGATATCAGATGACTCACTGGAGCCTTGGAGATACCAAATTTGTTGAGGGCCAAGCCCCCGACAGTGATGAATTGCTTTGGGGTGAGACCCCTGGAGCCATGATCGAGGCGGGCATACAGCGGCTCATCGCCCGGCTGTACACCGAGCTGCGCCGCCAACCCACGGTGGCCGAAATCGACGAGCAGATCTATGGCCCCGCTCCGGCACCGGAGATTGTCGAGGGTATGGCGAATGCGGCCAGGGTCTTCCGCGAGGACTTAGGCCGTGACCCCGCGCCCGATGAGATGCAGGCGGGACTACTGCTCGCTGATACCCAGGGCGCCCTGTTCACCTACCTCGAACTCGAAATCCAGGTTGGAGATCGAGTGATGTGGGCCGAACGTGATGACGACGGCGAGTTACTGCGCCAGAGTGTCGATGGCCGCGACGAGATCGTGCCCGTTTACGGCATCGTCACTGCCCAACCCGAGGGCTGGCACGGCGACAACACCGTCACCCGCGACGACGGCCACATCGCCATTATTGGCCGAATGTGGCTCATCAAAGTGCACGGGTGAGCACGCAGTTGAGACTGACCTAGTGAAGGCTGGCTCAGCAGCTTCTCGAAAATGGGAACACCGAGGTGGGCGAGACAAGGAAGTCGGCGCATGTTCAGACCCGAGTCGTCGGAATCTCGGTTAATCTCCCCCGAGAGGGCTAAACAGGGAGGGGTGACGGGCGCGCGGTGGCGACGACCAACGCTGCGACGGTCCGGAGCACCCCGGCGCCCTGGCAACGGGAGCTGGAGTGACTGAAGAGGAAGCACGCGCCATCGCGCTCTCGATGATCCCGACGTCGTCTGGACCGCTCAGTCTCAGTGAGTTGGAGCAGTACCTGGCGGCGGCGGCGGACCGGCTACGTGGCTCGATCGATCAGGCCGACTTCAAGGCGTACATCTTCCCGCTGATGTTCTTCAAGCGAATCAGTGATGTTTACCTGGAGGAGTACGGGCAGGCGCTGGCCGAGTCCGGCGGGGACCACGAGTTCGCCGCCTTCGCCGAGAACCATCGCTTCGCCATCCCGGAGGGGTGCCTGTGGCAGGACGTTCGGGAACGGACCGAGAACGTGGGCCAGGCGCTGGTGACCGCCTTCCGGGAGATCGAGAAGGCCAACCCGGACACGCTGTACGGGATCTTCGGCAACGCGGCCTGGACGAACAAAGACAAGCTGTCGGACGCCAGGCTGATGGACCTAATCGAGCACTTCTCGACCAAGGCACTGACGAACTCGGCCGTGTCCCCGGACGTGTTCGGGCAAGCCTACGAGTACCTCATCAAGCGGTTTGCAGACCAGTCAAACAAGAAGGCCGGGGAGTACTACACACCACGGTCGGTGGTCCGCATGCTCGTCAACATCCTTGACCCCCAGGAAGGGGAGACCGTCTACGACCCGGCGTGCGGCACCGGCGGCATGCTGATCGAGGTGATCGAACACGTTAAGACCGCAGGCGGCCGACCTCAGACCCTGTGGGCCAAATTGTTCGGCCAGGAGCGAGTGCTGGCGACCTCCGGCATCGCCCGCATGAACCTGCTGCTGCATGGTGTCGAGGATTTCCGCATCGTCCGCGACGACACCTTGCGCAACCCAGCATTCTTCGACGGCACCCACCTCGCCCGGTTCGACTGCGTGATTGCCAATCCGCCGTTTTCTTTGAAGAACTGGGGCTCCGATCAGTGGGTGACCGATCGGTGGGGCCGCAACCGGCTCGGTGGGGTGCCCCCCAAGGGATACGCCGATTGGGCTTGGGTGCAACACATGATCTGCTCGGCCGCACCGCGCAGTGGCCGTGTGGCCGTCGTCCTGCCCCAAGGTGCACTGTTCCGTCACGCAACTGAAGGCCGGATACGCGAGTACATGTTGACGGCCGATTTCATCGAGGCCGTGATCGGTCTCGCGCCAAACCTGTTCTACGGCACCGGACTTGCCGCCTGTGTCCTGATCCTGCGCACCGCCAAGCCCGCCCGTAGGAAGGGCAAGGTTCTATTCATCAACGGCGAACGACTGTTCAAACGCGGACGCAACCAGAACACGCTGGAACTTGAGCACGCCGCCACGCTCCTGAGCGCCTACCAAGCATTCGCCGACCAGCCTGGCCTGGCTCGCGTCACCACCATCGACGACATACAAGCCAATGGCTACAACCTGAGCATTCCGCTATACGTTGAGCCAGCACTAGCTGATGAACAGGTCAGCCTCGCGCAAGCCCTCTCCGACCTCCAAGCCGCCCACGACGCAGCTTCCGAAACCAAGGCTGCCCTGGATGCCGAACTCGCAGAGTGGGGACTAGACGCATGAGCAATCGGATCACCCAGAGCGAACTGGAGTCCTACTTGTGGGGCGCGGCTGTTGTCCTGCGCGGCCTCATCGACGCAGGCGATTACAAACAGTTCATCTTCCCGCTCGTCTTCTTAAAGCGCCTGTCCGACGTTTACGACGAGGAGCACGCTTCAGCCGTCGAGATCTACGGCGACGAGGAACTCGCCGACCTCCCGGAGAACCACCGATTCGCCATCCCTGATGGCGCGCACTGGGACGACGTCCGCAAAGCCACCACCAACGTCGGCGCGAAAATCCTGCAAGCCATGCGGGCAATCGAGTCGGCCAACCCCGACACCCTTACCGGAGTCTTCGGAGATGGCGACTGGGGCAACAAGAACCTGCTACCCGACTCGACGCTGAGTGATCTCATCGAACACTTCTCTATCAAGACGCTTTCGGTCACTAACCTGCCCGAGGACGAACTCGGCCAGGGCTATGAGTTCCTGATCAAGAAGTTCGCAGACGATTCGGGTCACACCGCCCAGGAGTTCTACACCAACCGCACACTCGTGCATCTGATGACGATGATACTCAAACCCCAACCCGGAGAGTCGGTATACGACCCGACCTGCGGCACCGGCGGCATGCTGATTTCCACCGCTGCCGAGCTGCGCCGCCAAGGCAAAGAATGGCGCAACCTGCGTTTGTACGGCCAAGAACTCAACTACGGGACCTCGGCCATCGCCCGGATGAACCTGTTCCTGCACGGCATCACCGACGCCCACATCGCGCACGGCGACGTTCTCACGGCACCCGCCTTCCACGACCGGCACGGACGCCTACAGACCTTCGACGTGGTCCTCGCCAACCCGCCCTACTCGATCAAGGCGTGGAACCGCGCCGCGTTCGCCAAGGACTCCTACGGCCGCAACGTGTGGGGCGTCCCCCCGCAGGGGCGGGCGGACTATGCCTTCTTCCAACACATCGCCAAGAGCCTCGATCTGAAGACCGGCCGTGCTGCGATCCTCTTCCCGCATGGCGTCCTTTTCCGGCGCGAGGAAGCAGCACTACGCGAGGCGCTCGTAAAATCCGACCTCATCGAATGCGTCCTCGGTCTCGGGGCCGGTTTGTTCTACAACAGCCCGATGGAAGCCGTTGTAATTACGCTGCGCTCGCAAAAGCTGATCGAACGGCGCGGCAAGGTCCTATTCATCAACGCCGTGCAGGAAGTCGCGCGCGAACAGGCTCAGTCGTTCCTCCGAGACATCCACCAGAAGCGAATCCTCGATGTGTACGAATCGTTCGCCGACGAGGCAGGATTCGCTACTGTGGTCAAGCTCGATCAGATCGTGCAGAAGGGGTACAGCCTCGCCATCCCGCTGTACGTCGCCGGTGAGGCCGACGGCTCGGCCGTCGAGCAGATCAGCATCGAGGACGCAGTCACCCAATGGCGCACCGCCGCAACGGAAGCCGAGCGCGCCGTCGCCGACGTCATCACGATGCTCCGACACGAAGTGAGCCATTGATGCTCAAACTCGACAAAAGCGCTTGGAAGCGAGTCGCATTCGGAGATGTCGTCACGAATCGCAATGACTACTTCAACCGCGATCGGGACGGCGAGCTGCCATATGTCGCAGGGCCACATATCAACCCAGGTGGCGTCTCAATCGAGCGCTACGGGTCGACTCAGGACGATGACTTTCCACCCACCTTCAAGCGCCTGTTCGCCGCAGGGGACGTATTGCTGCACACCCGAGGGATTGAGAAGATTGCCGTCGCAGACCGCGCGGGAGTGACCGGTGAAAAACTCTTCGTCTTGAGAAGTTCGGACCCGCAGGTGCTCGATCAACGATTCTTACCATGGCTGTTGCGTTCGCCGTCGGTTGCTCGGTACCTGAAAAACAACTTCTCAGGTTCGGTAAACAAATTTCTGAATTGGAAGCCGCTAGCCGCGATGGATTTTGGTCTTCCACCGCTGGACGAGCAGAAGCGCGTCGCCGACCTCCTCTGGGCAATGGAGGCGCACCGGCGTTCGCTAATAAGATCCATTGGGGCGGTCCGTATCGTCGAGGCTCGCGCACTCGACGGGGCGGTTGGTTCGGACTGGCCGATCAAGACGGTCTCGGATCTCGGAGATGTCCAGCTTGGGCAACAGCTCCACCCGAAATACCGCTCGGGTCCCAAGATGCGAAAGTACCTGCGGGTCGCCAACGTCTACGACGACCAACTCGACCTGCGCGATGTTGCGGAGATGGATTTCAGCGATCGTGGTGCCGAGAAGTTTCGGCTGGAGACTGGTGACATCCTGCTGAACGAGGGGCAGAGCATCGAACTTGTGGGGCGTTGTGCGATGTATCGCGGCGAAATTGAAGACTGCTACATCCAAAAGACGTTGCTGCGATTTCGATCAGGCCCCGAGATCCTTCCTGATTTCGCATTGGCGTGGTTCCGCCGATGCTTCCTGGTCGGGGCATTCTCTGCGCTCGCGAAACGCACAACTTCCATGGCGCATCTGACCGCCGTTCGGTTCGCGGCAATGCCCATGCCTTGCCCGTCGATCGAAGAGCAACGGCGGGTTGTCGCAAGCACTTCGACATTGAAGCAGGCCCGTGGCGCCCTTGAGGGTGAGTGTTTCCACCTCGCCGCCCTGCGCGCCGCCGTCTCAGTCGAGACATTCGGAGAACTTCGATGAGCCAATTCAGCGAAGCAAACTCGGTCCGCGATTTTGTGCGTGATCTTGTGACATCGGTCGATGTCCAATTCGTGCCGGGTGGCGATTTGCCGCGCACCACTGGTCAGGTACTCCTTGAGCCACAGGTGAAGGCCGCTCTGATCCGGCTGAATCCGGAAATCGAGGCGGAGCCCGGTCGCGCGGATGAAGTGCTGCACCAACTGCGGGCGATCATCCTCTCCGCGCGCCACACGGCGAATCCGGTTGTGGCGAATGAAGAGTTCATGGCATGGCTGACAGGACAGAAGTCGATGCCGTTCGGGCGCGACGGATCCCACACAACCGTCCGGCCGATCAACTTCGATGACGCGGATGACTCGGCGAACCATTGGATGATCTCGACCGAGGTGACGTTCGCGCAAGGCCGAGTTGAGCGTCGTTTCGATCTGGTGTTGTGGTGTAACGGGTTTCCGTTAGTGGTGGGGGAGGCGAAGTCGCCGGTGCGCCCGGCGTACACCTGGATCGACGGGGCAGCACAGATCAATGAGGACTACGAGAAGAACGTCCCAATGTTCTTCGTGCCCAACGCGCTGAACTTCGCCACCGAGGGCAAGGACTTCCGGTACGGCACCGTCGGCATGCCGGTCGAGCTATGGGGACCGTGGCGCGAGGAAGATACCGGCCAGGACGCCCCTGCGAAGGTGGGTCTTTCGGCGGTCAAGGAGGCCGTGGAAGGGGTCCTTTCGCCAGTTGGGGTGTTGGACTTTCTGCGGTTCTTCACCGTGTTTGCGACTGACAAGAAGCACCGAAAGATCAAGATTATCGCGAGGTTTCAGCAGTTCCAGGCGACAAACCTCATCGTCGAGCGGGTGTTGCTGGGGCGCATCAAACAAGGGCTGATTTGGCACTTCCAGGGGTCGGGCAAGTCGTTGCTGATGGTGTTCACCGCGCTGAAGCTGCGGGCCATGGCCGGGCTGACCAACCCGACGATCCTGATCGTTGTGGACCGCATCGATCTCGATACCCAGATCACCGGCACCTTCAACGCCTCCGATGTCCCCGGCCTCGTATCCACAGACAGCCGTGCTCAACTCCAGGCGCTGCTGGCGCAGGGTGCGCGGAAAATCATCATCACGACGATCCACAAGTTCGGCGAGGCTTCCGGCGTGCTGGACACCCGCGACAACATCATCGTGATGGTCGACGAGGCCCACCGTTCCCAAGAGGGTGATTACGGCCGCAAGATGCGTGAGGCGTTGCCGAACGCTTTCCTGTTCGGTCTCACCGGCACCCCGATCAACCGGCGTGACCGCAACACCTTCATGTGGTTCGGCTCTACTGAGGACGAAGGCGGTTACCTGTCGCGGTACGCGATGCACGACTCGATCCGCGACGGCGCGACGCTGCCACTGCACTTCGAGCCTCGCCTGTCGGAGATCCACATCGATGAGGAGGCCATCAACGCCGCGTTCGAGGAGTTGGCCGAGGAATACCGGCTCAGTGAAGCCGACCAGACCACACTGTCGAAACATGCCGCCTCCATCGAGGCATTGATCAAGGCTCCCGAACGCATTCGCAAGATTGCCGCCGACATTGCCGAGCACTTCACCACCAAGGTCGAACCCGAGGGCTTGAAAGCACAGGTGGTCGTCTACGACAAGGCGACCTGCGTGGCCTATAAGCAGGAACTGGACAAGCTTCTCGACCCCGCCGCGTCGACAGTGGTGATGAGCAAAAGCCGCAACGACCCGCCTGACTGGTCACAGTGGACACCGGACGGCGACGAACTGGAGCGGATCGTCGCACGGTTCAACGATCCGTCCGACCCGCTCAAGATCATCATCGTGACAGCCAAGCTGCTGACCGGCTTCGATGCTCCCATCCTGTACGCCCAATACCTCGACAAGCCGCTGAAAGAGCACACTCTGCTCCAAGCGATCACCCGCACCAACCGCGTATTCCCGCCCAACAAGACTCATGGTCTGATCGTCGACTATCTCGGCGTCTTTGACGACGTCGCCAAAGCGTTCAAGTTCGACGACAAGAGCGTCCAGCAGATCGTTACCAACATCGAGGAGTTGAAAGCCCAACTCGCCCCGGCGATGGAGGCGGCACTATCGTTCTTCCCCGGTGTCGATCGCACCGTGGGCGGCTATGAGGGCCTTATCCAGGCCCAGGCAGCGATCGCCGACGACGCCACAAAGGATGCCTTCGGCCTCGCCTACAGTGTCGTGTCGCAACTGTGGGAGACGATCAGCCCCGACCCGATGCTTACTTCTCATGAGGGTGATTACCGTTGGCTGACCGACGTTTACGAGTCGGTGCGGCCCGCCGATGTAACCGGCCGTCTGGTGTGGCACGCGCTGGGGGCGAAGACCGTCGACCTCATCAATGAGCACGTCGTTGTCGAGGTGCCCCGCAGCGACCTGGAGACCATCGTGTTGGATGCGCAGGTCATCGAGGACCTGATGAGTGGCAAGAAGAAGGACGTCACGGCCGAGGAGATCGAGAAGCAGATCACCGCCCGGATCGCTCGTCACCTCAACAACCCGAAGTTCGTCGAACTCGGCAAGCGGCTCAACGAGTTACGCGAAAAGTACGCCGACATCCAGCAGTCAAGCCTGGACTTCCTACGCGAACTTCTGGTACTCGCCCGCGACACCGTTGCCGCCGAGAAAGAGATCAATGAAGTACCTCGCGAGGAGCAGGGCAAGGCGGCACTAACCGAACTGTTCGAGTCGTTGAAGACCGATGGGACCCCCGTCATCGTGGAGAACATCGTCAACCGGATCGACGAGGTCGTAAAGGCGGTGCGCTTCCAGGGCTGGCAGGCCACCATCCGTGGGGATCAAGAGGTCCGCCAGGCCCTCCGAAAGACGCTGTACGTCCAGTTCAAGATCCGAGACAACGACGTCTACGAGAAGGCGCTCGGATACGTCCGGGAGTACTACTGAGCGGGATGCTTTCCGACAGAAACGCCCCGAATTTCGGCGCAACCGCCAAGGATTTACCGATACATCTCCCGAACGAAGTATGTGGTGGTGGTGATCAGGACCACGGAATCGTCGCTGGCCACTCCGGCGCAGGCAGGATCGAAAGTATTACCTCGGTGGTGATTACGCGTTTACCTGGGTGGTGATTACCGCGTAGGTGTCAACTTGCTACAGGAACATGCGCGATTCTGGATGGACTGAACTATGTTCTTGGGTCATCCGACGACGCCGCTTGTTGACCATCGGCCAGGCAGCACCGCGCGCGCCCCTACGGTGAAGTCGGGATTGGATGGCGGCATCGATGTCCGGCGTCGGTGCTAATCTCGCTCGCGCCGAGACGCTTTGACGAGTGGGGGATAGGTGCACGACTACGACCTGAATGATTCCGACCGGTTCGTCAAGGTGCTCGACCTTGAGGTGCCGTGGGCGCACTCCTACGCTGACATGCAGCCGGGCAAGACCGACCGTGAGCGCCGCGAGAACTATCGCAGGGCGGCAGCAGGGAGTTTGGTGCCCATCCCAGCCGATCCTCAGTGGTGGGCGTTCCGCATCGGCGTCCAGAAGGCGGGCAGAGCGCTTGACGTGGACAACGTTGCCAAGACGATCATCGATGCATTCTGCTCATGGCAGATTGTCAAGGACGGATCCCCATTCATCGAACTGGGTCTGTTCCCAAATGACACTTTCGACCATGTGCGTGTCCTTCAGGTCGTTGGGCAACGTGGCGCTTCCGACAACACGCGGATCGAGATCTTCGCCTGTGTCAGGTGATCGACGCTGTCCGCGCCCCGCGATCAAAACACAATCGTCTGCACAGATTCGTGTTGACCATTATCGTCCTTCCCAACAAATGCGGAGGTTGACGAGGTCCGCAGTGCCCGAATGAAGCATGAGAGCGATCGCAATATGCGCACCCTCGACAAGCGACGAGATCGGGCTTTCAATGTCGTGAGCGACAGGAGGCTGCAGTCCGTCTTCGATGTCATCCGTCACCCAGGTAAGGCGCACATTGCGGGCATCGCCCGCTCCCTTGTTCTCCACGATCAAGTAAGGGTGATCTCGACGTTCGAACCTCGCCACTGGTCGGCCGCTCGCTTTGCGGGCGGTTCGCTGACCTGCGGCAGGTAGATGTGTTCCCGGACTGTGGCCAGGAGGTCGCGACGGGAGAGGGTCACCAGTTCATCCACGCCGGAGTATTCCCTGTAGTGGCCCCACGACTGCGCACGTACTTTGAAATCGCGCACTGCAGCGTACTGGTTGTGGTCCAGCGAATCGGGTACGACGGGCGTGTTGGAGAAGTAAAGCAGCGCAGGCTGATTTCGCGCCTGCGGCACCGCAACTTCGGGGTCTTCGTCGCGCTCTCGTATTTCAACTCGCAGGTGTATGACGAAGTGCGTGCGGACGGTCACCCCATTGCGCTGGTCTGTGGTCGCGACGTCGTGGATGCCCTGCGGAGCAACGGATACGGGGGCGTGGCAGGGAACGAGGTATCGAGCCACGACTGCACCGCTGCGGAAGCGGAAGCTTGATCGTGCTTATCGACGCGTCGTGCCCAACAAGCTGGTCCGGCGCGATCCAGACCGCTGATCGAGCAACCGCACAACATCGTCCATTAAGCGGAACGCCGAGAGGGTGGGGTAGAGCACGCGGCTGAGATCGCTCGTTAGTCTGAGGTTAAGCACGCCCGGGTCAGGGGTCTCGTACTGCTCTTGCTCCGACATACCAAGGACCGCCCAGGGTCGACCGTGCGCGAACCCGGAACACACCTGCCACGGCAGGAGTGGAGCCGCGGCCGTCGAGTGATCGTCGGCGTACTTGACTGCTGTACTGCTGCGATAGCCCTCCCGCACTTTCGCGGTGGAGATACCGCGCGGCGTGGCGACGGAATCGAGCTTGGCCAGTTTGGCGTCGCGCGTCGTCTCGTCCGCCAGCCCTAGCGGCTCCAGCGCGATCCGCTGTTCGATGAAGTTTCTCGCGTGCCAACGGAGCGTGCGCTCAATCCGTTCGTTGCGCAATGACGGATGCAGTATCCAGAATGCGGCCGACAAATTTTCGAGCGATCCGCGCACGAGGCTGTAGACCGCGTCGGCGTGCAAGAGCTGCAGGTCGACTACGAGCGACTTCGCGGCATGAAGGTGATCCACTCCACCTACAAAGCACATTCGAGCGGCGTGAGACACGCAATACGGGCTGCTCTTCTTGTCGTCACCTGACAGCGAAGAGCCAGGGCGTACTGGGAAGTCATTAGGATCTTGGATTCGTTCGGTCATCTTGTCGATAACCGGCGCAATCTCCAGCCATCTCGTCACTACCTGCTCTTCAGGCAGTTCGGCGGCCACCTCGTCACCACTCACCAGACAATCGTCTGCCTTGCCGCCGACAAGACGACGAAGACACGCTCCAAGCGCAGAAAGCCAGTGAGCTCCGGCGTATTGAGCGACAACGACTCCGCGTCTAGATCACTTCGGTTACGGTTCTCCTGCGCCTGAGGTCAGCTGGATACGACGCCCGCCTTCATGCGACCCGATACTGGGTCTCCTCAAAGCGGGAGGTGCCCGTTCGAGTCGGGTCCGGCGCACGTGGATCCGATGCCACTGGTGTTGAAGGCAACGCCTGCTCGTTCAGCCTTCAAGAAAATGTTGGGCCAAAACAATCACTTCCTCATAACCATTCTTGTAGGCCTCGACGCCGTCGAATCAGGACAAGCGAACCTCTCGCCGGAATTTTCAACGTCCTGGAGCCCGATCAATGCGCATGCCTCGGCTCGGCGGAGTCGAGACTTCGCAACCAAGGCGCTGCTGGCTTGGGCTTCAACAGCACTCGACACTTATCGCAGACAGCTGTCGACTCCGACGAATGTCTACTTATCCATTGGTGAGTGCGATGCCATCAAGGCCGAAGAAGGGCTAGGGGCTCGGCTTCAGCGGCTCTCACAACTGGTCGGAGCTGTAATGGGTCCAGAGAAGGAGTTGGTGGAACTCTTAGTGGTGTGGCGTAACCGGGTCGTCCATACGAATGCGCGGGATGTGGTTTCGGGTGGTCTCAAGCGCCGTTTGCTTGCGAACCAGGCCCTTCTCGCCAAGGATTACCAAGGCTTGAACATCGAACGAGCAATGGAGGGTGCGAGGCGAGGTAATGCGCCGAAGTTCAAGGAAATCACCGCGCTGGTGAGGGCCGCGCACATCTTTGTCCGGGAGATCGATAAAGCCATACTCGCCCGCGTTGATCTCGATAAGTGCCTTCTCGCTGTATTATCGACCTACGTATCGGAGGATCCCGTTAAGCGGTGCAGGAATATATGGGGCCGAGATGCCGCTCGCCGTCGTCGGTCGATAATGCAGGTAGCGCAGAGCTACGGGATGTCCCAGGAGGACGGGACCGAATGGTATCGAACGAGTTCCTTGCCCAAGTCATCTCGTGGAGCACAAAAGACGCACTTCTGCGGTTGACGCAGGATCAGATTCCGGTCAGACACCAATGATGTTCGCGATGGCCGACTCAATGTCGGACCATTCCTGAATCCAAGCCACTCTTACACCCAGGTGCGTGAGTCCAGCCTGCTTTATGGCCTTCAATCCTTTATCAGCTGGCTCACGAGTGATCCATAGGTGCGGCAAGTACTCAGATGGCTGTCCCAACGCGGTGAGGTTAGCTATCGTCTCCGCCTTTGCACCCGCCAGCCAACGGCGGATATTGGGATCGGACATCGAATGTCCGACGAACAGCATCCGATTCGTAGCCGCATGATAAGCGAAGAGGGTTTGGGCCCACGATGATGAGCTGGTAGCGACTGTCAGGTAGTCGGTTTCATTGAAGACGAGCTTGTCGGGTGAGTGACGTCGTTCAGAAACTTTTGGATTCAATGACTTTGGTATCAGCGATCCGTGGCAATGGAAGATGGGTATCCGGAGACTTGCGTTGTTATCGAGGCCACGCAGCACCCTTTTGTATCGTGGCGCGGGACGACCTTCTCCTGCGCTATATGCTGAATAGATGCGCGACGCATCTAAAAGTGCCGACAGGAACACATCTGCGTTGAACGTAATGATAGATACTGGCAATCTTCCTTTTGCTTCCGCTCGATTCAACGCGTTAACGGTGCCAAGTAAACTGCTGTCAGGATAAATTTCAGTAAAGAACTCCCAAAATCGAATAAGCTGTAACTTTCGTAAGAAGTAAACGTAGTTCAGGCCCAGTTTTACCAAGTCCTTCAATCCCGCGCTATCGGCATCGCTTAGAACGCGCTCGTAAAGCACATCGTTCAGAAGCTCGTGATATTCGACAAGCGACCGGCCGCTAGTCGTGTAGTGATTGGCGCAGGCTTGGAGAATGCTATCAAGACTCCAGCCCGTGCCAAGGATTGCGTCGCGAAAAGAATCCGCATCATAATTCTGCCTGAAGACCGTGTTGACAACTGTCCGTGTTAGATCAGCCCACGTGGGTGCAAGGCCTTGAGAAATCCCTGCACCTACGCACAACGTCCATTGACTCGACCCAAGCATTCCTCTGCTCTTGGGTCCTGTCCCTTCGACTGCTTCGAACTTGTTCTTAGTCACGGCGCTAGGTTCGCAGACACGCGTCGATGGTGTCCATGAAGAGATTCTCCCGTCAGAGGCGGCCCGACACCCGCATACACCTACACGCCAAGCAGGCGCCTTGAAGCCGGACCATTGGCCGCGCTGGATGAGCACCGCGTCAGCCTGCCCCTACCTTGCTGGTCAGTCAGCAGTGGACGACGTTGCCAGATGCGTCAGACCGCCATCAACGGGCGTCCCCGGCAGTTTGCCCTCGGCGGTGTCCAACACCCGTTTGACTGCGCGGTGGTGCACGCCGACGGCGGCGGGCGACGCGTTGGTGAGCTAAGTGGCGCGGCCGCCCATTAGACCCGGCCGGGTCTAGGTAACCTCTGCTGCGCAGTTGGACGGACGCGAAAAGCGTACAGTCGGACCGCGAGGAGAGGATCCCTGCATGGTCGTGTGGATAGTCAAGGGCGGATCCCAAGGCGAATTTGAGGAGCGTTTCCTGACCCAAGGGGTAGTCGGAAAGGGCGGCAACCTCCCAGATCTCTCCAATGTCCAATCGGTTGAAGACCTTCGGGCTATTTTCGAGACCGCCTATCCAGACGCCAAGAAGAGTCAGGTAGCCAACCATGTTGGCCAGTTTTGGTCGCTTGTTCATCGCATGGACAAGAGCGAACTTGTGGTAGTTCCCCTGAAAACAACCGGGACCATCGCGATCGGGCGGATCGACGGTGACTACCAGTATCGAGTCGACCTCGGGGAATCCCTGCACCATGTACGCCCCGTGCGGTGGGTCAGCACCGAGGTGCCGAGAGACGCTTTCGATCAGGACCTGCTCTATTCGTTCGGCGCGTTCATAACTGTGGGACGGGTACAGCGGGATCTGGCTGAAGAAAGGATCCTCGCCGCCACAAAGCGGCAATCCGCCCCCTCTCCGCCTTCTGCCGCCGAGGGGGCGGAGGTTGCGGCTGCCGTCGAGGAGGCACCGGATGTTGAGGCGGTCGCCCGTGAGCAGATCCGCCAGTTCATCAGCGCCAACTTCGCCGGTCACGAACTTGCTCGACTAATTGGCGCGATTTTAGAAGCGCAAGGGTTCATGACCACGCTCAGTCCTCCTGGCGCGGATCAAGGCGTGGACATTTTGGCCGGATGTGGGCCCATCGGACTCGATAGCCCGCGCGTAGTTGTTCAAGTTAAGACAGGCCAAGCTGGCATCGACGAGTTCAGATCACTGCGGGGACTCGTTACTTCGCTCGGGGCCGATCAGGGCATGCTGGTTGCGTGGCGCGGTTTCAAAGGAACTGTGCGTACCGAGTCGAAGCAGGACTACTTCAAGATGCGTCTATGGGACGCCGAGGATGTACTGACGGCCCTGTTCTCTGTATACGACCGACTGCCAGCGAGCCTGCGGTCCGAACTCCCGCTCCAGCACATATGGGCGTTAGTGCGGCCGTCGGAATAGCCGCGCGGCCGCGCCGAAGGGCCTTGAGTCGTTTTCCGTCCCCGGTAGCTCCATCGAACTTCGCGGTGCTTGCGGTGAGCGGCGTAGAGATAAATCGCTTCCAAATTCCACGCCGAGCGTGCTAACTAAGGTAGGCAGGTGGGTCGCTACTCCTGTGTGCTGCAATCGGTGCGCGCAGAATCCGACGTGGTCATACGAACGCGAATCAAGGTGGAAGCGATGGGCGAGTTCGAAAACAAAGACTCCAAGGACGGCTTCACCGCCAAGGTGTGGCGCGGCGAGCGGATGAACCTGATCGGTTTCGACGTCGTAGCTCCGGAACCGGACCTCGTCGGCTTTTCGATAGAGGTCAAAGGCCCCCATGCAACGGACTTCACGGCGCTACGCAACCGAATGACCTTCTCCTACCCGCAGGGTGCGGCTACCGAGGTGACCGGCGACCGCAACTTCCCGTCGCTGCAGGCGCCGTTCCAAAAGTTTCGCTGGGTGCATTTCCCCGCCCAGCCGGTCGACGGCACTTACTCCTACCGTGTCACCAAGCAACACATGCCGGAGGACAACAAGCTGCTCGCGGGCACCCAGCTGATCCTCGACATCGACAATCGCGCGGTGACCTACGACGGGCTGGTGGATGTCGGATTCACCCGGAACTTCGCGTCGTCGCAGGCCTACCGCGAGCAGTTCGGCAACAACCCCGACATCATTCCCGCCGACGCCAAGGACGGCCTGGACTTCACGAAATCCGCGCTGAAGAACGACCGCGGCGAAGGCGTCTACAACTGGCTCGGTTTTGAGGCCAAGTACCTGCTGTTCGACTTCCTGGCCCGCGCACACGACGATCCCGGGCTGACACTCGATGTGATGGCCTACGACCTCAACGAACGCGACATCGTCGACGCGATCGCATCTTTCGGGCCACGGCTGCGGGCGATCATTGACGACTCCACCGGACCCGACAACCCCCACGACGCGCCCGACAGCACGGAGACCCGCAGCGCCGAGCGGTTCACCGCCGCAGGCGCCGAGGTCAAGCGCACCCACTTCCAGAACCTGCAACACAATAAGGTGTTCATCACCCGACGCGACGGCGTACCGCAATCGGTGCTATGCGGGTCCACCAACTTCACCTACCGGGGTCTATACATCCAGGCCAACAACATGCTGGTCTTTCGCTCGCTCGGCGTCGCGGAGCACTACGGCGCGATGTTCGACCTGGCCTTCGCCAACCCCGACACCTTCCGCGACCAGGACTTCGCCAAGAACTGGCACACGGTGGTAACCGACAACGCCCCGACCATCCAGCTGTGCTTCTCCCCGCACCGCGACACTAACCTGTCGCTCAACCCCATTCGCGCGGCGGTCGACCAGGCCACGTCCTCGGTGTTTTATTCGGTGGCTTTTCTGAGTCAGATGACCAAAGGACCGACGGTGGACGCGTTTCGGCGGCTGATGAGCCGCCCTGTCTTCAGCTACGGGACCGTCGACAAACGCGGCAAGCTTGAGCTACGCAAGCCCGACGGAACCATCGGGCTGGTCGATTTCGCATTTCTCGCCCGCCAGGCCCCCGAACCGTTCAAGACCGAATGGTCAGGCGGCCAGGGCCGCAACATCCACCACAAGTTCGTGGTCACCGACTTCAGCCTGCCGACGGCGAAGGTGTTCACCGGCTCGAGCAACTTCTCGCCGTCCGGCGAGGCGGGCAACGGCGACTCGCTGATCGAGATCGACGACCGCAAGGTCGCTACCGCGTATGCGATCGAGGCCGTCCGAGTGTTCGACCATCTGCAGTTCCGCAATAAAATGCGCGCCGCGTTCGGAGCCAACGCCCAGCGGCTTGCCAAAGCCCAAGCGCCCAAACCGATCACCCTACAGAAGCCGACCGTGATCAGCGGCGCCGACGAAGCGTGGTTTGACCGCTTCTACAGGCCCAACACACAGACGCTTCGTGACCGCCTCCTGTTCTCGACCTGACCGACTCCACAACGACTGCCAGTGTGGCCGACCGTCGCGCGGTGACCTCGCCTCAGAGTGCCTCGAAAGCCGGGCTGAGCCTTCCCGGCCTGCCCACAGTTACAGACATCTTCCAGTGATCCCCGGTAATGAACTTCTGCTGCTATAGCGGCTTTTCAGGCTCCTCCGGTGGACTGCCAGGACAGTTCAATCTTGACAGGGGGTTAGGGCATCCCTCTGGACGGCGAGAGATCACCGGTGAGTGGTCCGTTCCGACCGTGGTTCCCAACGCCCTGGGATCGCGAGGACCGTGGGCTTAGTTCACAATCGCTGACGTGGCTCTTGACGCTCCGCTGAATCGTCGTCAAGTAGAGGTCCTCAGGTGGATCAGCGATGGCTGTCCGGCTGACCGTTACACCGACGTCAGGTTTAAGACTGTCGCTATCGCGCTTCAGAGCAGGCGCCTCGTGTCGATTTCCAAGCGTGGCGGAGTGTGGTCCGCGACAGTGCTCCCGGCTGGCATGCACTACCTGACCCACGGTCAGTACCCACCCGGGCATTGGAGGATCAGAAAGGCCCGCAATTCTTCGGATGAGCCCGATGCCGCGGTGGCCAATCCAGCGCAGATTTCACGGCTAGCGGCAAAACTGCCGCCACCTCCTAGGCCGAAGCCGCCAGATGGCTTGACGCCAACGCGAAAGCTGTTGAAAGACATCATCGATGCGGGCGGCATCTTGGAACGTGACATCCGCGAAGACGACACCAGCTACCGCAGCTTGGTTGGAATCATTAACCGCAGGAAGATGGCGCCCGATGGCCAAGAGGTGATCATGCTAAGCGGCGCCACGTACTACGAAATCATCTTTCGCCTGTCGTCGGTATCAGACTGGAAGACCGAGCCGCCAACGGAGGTCGTAGCGGCTGAACGTGTCACACGATGGCATCCCGTGGTGGCGACACTGCGCAAGGAGAAGTCGCTCAGCTCCATTGAGAAGACTTTGCGAGAGCGCGCTTTCAGGCTGCTTCATGCTCTGGCGCGAGAGGCGGAGAGCCGTGGCCATAGCATTCGGCAGCCGAAGCGGAACGTCCATGGGTATGTCGATGACCCCAGCCAGTTATTGGGCGACCTGATCATTCACGTGAAGGACATCCAATGCTCGCTAAATCTCTGGCAGCCCAAGGACAGAGTGTCTCATACAGCTACGCCCGATGAACTGGCGAGAGCAAGGCGTGAGACGTGGTATCGGGTGTCCACACACGACTACGTCTCGGCCGACCGCCTCAGCATCACGCTGGATACTGACAGTCGTTACTCGACGAAGGTCACGTGGTCGGAGAAGAAAACGCTGTCGCTGGAGTTGCGACTACCCGATGTGATGACGACCTTCGAGCGATGGGCGGTCATTGATGCCGAACGCAAAGACGCTGAGCGGCGCGCGGCGATTGAAGCCCAGAAACGGCGAGAGCGGGAGAACGAGCTTGCTCGAAAGGCGTATACGCAGCAGGCGCTTGCCGATGCCATGATCGCTGATCTGGATGCATGGGAGCTTGTCGGCAGACTCGAGCGATTCCTCACCGAGATGGAGAAGCGAATCGGGCATCTGACTGATGAGCACGAGCGTGCTCGTGCGATCGAGTGGCTGGGGTGGTGCCAGCGCTTTATGGCTGAGAGGGATCCATTTAGCAAGCCGATCCAGACGCCGAGCGTCAAGCCGCCCGCCTACAGCGACGTCGCGGTTTTCCGCAAGCGCCTTGGGTTTGATGCCTCTTACTGGTGACACGGCGTGCGCGCTGGGGCGCTAGGGGAGCGTTGATGCCATCAACACCTTTTGTCGTATCCCAGGTTTCCCACCGCGCGAAATCTGATCATTCTCTGGTGCAGCGTGTAACACAACGTCGCGCCTGCTGAAACGAAACGGTGCAGAGGTGAGGCCGCCGGTGTAGGTAGTTACGAGTAACGGACCCTAATAGGTTCGCTATCTCGATCGGATTGAATCCAGATTCCGCCACCGTGCTGCTGAGCTTCCTGGACTTCACGGTACAGCTGGACAGCCTTATTGATGACCGCGGTCTTGGTGTCGTCGGTCAGCGCAGAGGCTGCGTCTAACGCTTCGACGGACTTCTTGGACAGGTTCACAGTCGCTCGAGCCGCTACCGCGGCGACCCCGGCTCTTGCATCGATCTTAGTGGCCACGTGATCAGCACCCCTTCCCCCCGGGTTAGTTGACAGTCATCCTGGGACACCTCACCGTGTTCCGTGGATACGTCGATCGTACATACGATGCGTGTAATTATCGAGCTAATCAACGTGTCTTAGCCACATAGTATGCATACAGATTATGAACGCGAACCGCACCAAACACATCCATCGTGTGTGTGTTATCTGGGTCACATGCGATTGAGTTAACTTATGACGACGGTTGTGCAACCTGCGGCTTTGGCCGAAGCCGCTAGGCGAGGGAGGGGGCCATTGGACACTGAACGTGACGTCGTAGAGATAGACCTCACCCACGAAAGCCCCGAGGATCTACGGCGTGTCTACGCTCCAGGCGGCGGCAGTTTGACCCCCGGTGTCGCGCTTTCCTTGGGTCATCTACGCGACTTCATCGCCAAACACGTCCGGCGGTTCCTCAACTGACGACGGTCCTGGACTTGGGCGCGATATGAACGCCACGACTGGCAATCCCACGGATCACGAGGAATCCGAAGGCCCACAGGTTGAAGACCTCCCGGTCGATGAAAGCCCCCGCGACCTTCAACATCATGAGATCTCGGGGGAGTTCCCGGGCGGGTGGAAGTTTGCTCTGCGGTCAGGTAGTAAGGCCTTCGGGCGCGCACTCGCATGGTTAATCGTGGTAGCCGTGTCGATAGGGAGTGGCTATGCGGTTGATCGACTTGTTGCAAGCCTCGCCATGGGAAGCAGTTCAACCCTAGTTCTCGTGTTAATCACGAGCGCCACCGTCCTCGTCGGGGGCGCCTGCTACGTCGAGGCCAATATCCCTTGGAAATCGCTGAAGTTGTCCAGCGCGATCGCATTGCTAGCCCTTGCGTGCTTGGCGATCGGTGCCTTCTACGTGGTCGACCGACACAGCAACTTGTTCAATGACAGAGGGGAGAGCTTAAAACACCGAGGCGTGCCAGGCATCACTGGCGATTCTTATACTGTGCGGCCCGGCGACACGCTGTGGGATATCGCAGATCGGTGGGGCGATGAGGGGGGATATCAGGACCTAGTCGCCAAAAACCCGGGGACACAACCGTCGGGGACGGATATCAGGCGAAACCCCAATTTGATTCATCCCGGAGACGTATTCAAAAACCCCGAAACCCCCACCAGCCGCGGATAGAAGTTCAGCGGCTCGTACGCCCTTTGGAGTCGTCGATCGGACTGCAGCTGCTACCGGCGTGCCTGGTCGTTGATGCCATCAACACCGTCGGCGTAACCCGAGGTCATTTCGCGTACTTTCGCGTCGTTTGGCGTAGCCAAATCCCCCGTTTCCGCAGCTCAGCGCGATTTTCACGACGGGTTCGATTCCCGGCAGCTCCACCAAATGGATCGCCGCTTGGCGGTCCTTTCGTTTGACTGGACAGAACGCTTCGCCCGGTTACTCCGAATGGACGAAGGCGAGGGGCGCCCATGCGCGGTAAGCGACCGTTTCAGCTGATCTCCGTCCTCGCTGTCGCGGGCTTGGCCGCCTGTGTCAATACGACGACAAACACCGCCACGGACCGCGGCAACGCACCCGCAGGGCCGCCGTCGATAACCAGCGAGCCGTTCGGTCAGGTGGGTGAGGCGCACGTGCGCCGCTATACGCTCACCAGCGGACACGGCATGCGCGTGCGAATCCTGACCTACGGCGGCATCATTCAGTCGATCGAGGTCCCCGACCGCACCGGGCTCATCGGCAATGTGGTGTTGGGTTTTCCGACCCTGGACGGGTACCTGAACAACACCGGATCCGCCAAGACCTATTTCGGCGCGCTCGTCGGCCGCTACGGCAACCGGATCGCCAAGGCGGCATTCTCGTTGAACGGCAACGAGTATCACCTGCCGATCAACAACAACGGCAACAGCCTGCACGGTGGCACCGCGGGCTTTGATACCAAGGTGTGGCAGGCAAGCCGGCGCGACGACGGCGACAGCGTTGGCCTGGAACTCCAATATGTCAGTCCCGCAGGCGAAATGGGGTACCCCGGGACGCTGACGGTCACCGTCACCTACACCCTGAACCGGCAGAACGAACTACGCATCGACTACCACGCGACCACCGATGCGCCGACCGTGATCAACCTGACCAATCACAGCTACTTCAACCTGGCGGGCGAGGACACGCGCGACGTGTACGACCAGAAGGTCACCATCCATGCCGACAACTACACGCCGACCGACGCCACACAGATCCCGACGGGCCAGATCATCCCGGTGAAGGGCACGCCGTTCGATTTCACCTCACCGACCGCGATCGGAGCGCGTATCACCGCGAACGACCCACAGCTGCTGATGGCGCACGGCTACGACCACAACTGGGTGATCAACCGGGGCGACAAAGCAGGCCTGGTGGAAGCGGCCAGGGCGGAGGATGCGCAGACAGGGCGCACGCTGACCGTCTCCACGACCGAGCCCGGGGTGCAGTTCTACACCTCCAACTTCCTTGACGGTGCGTTCACCGGCACCAGCGGGCATATCTACCGGCAGGGTGCGGGATTCACGATGGAGACCCAGCACTTCCCTGATTCGCCGAACCACCCGAACTTTCCGACGACCACGCTCAACCCCGGCCAGACCTACGATTCGACGACTGTTTTCGCCTTCGGCACGCAATGAGCCGTGGGGCCGGCGCCCGTATCTGCGGTGAGACTGGCTCGATTCTCGAACACCTCCACAGAGAATGTCCTGCTCACGGCGGTAATTTGCGTTGCGCCAGGGGTGAGCGGCTTTAATCGTGATGAACTCTCGCAGCTATAACGAGGAGCTTTTCATGACCTATCGCCGCCTTGCCTTGGCACTGGGCGCGGTGGCGGCGGCGGCCGCCGTCATTCCCGTCGCGGCCCACGGTGAGCCGCCGACGAAGTGCCTGACCAACACCCAGACGGGCAAGCAGGTCTACGTGCCCTGCGATCTGCTCAACGCCGGCGCCAATTTCCCGCCGGGGCAGCGTTGCCCACCGCCCATCGAGCAGTACCCGAAAGATGTGGCGGACTGGTGCGGCGAAGTTCCCGGCCTGGCGAGTACCACGCCCACGACTCCCACGAGTCCGACGACTCCGACAACGCCTACGACTCCGACAACGCCCACGACGACGAGCTCCGGGCGGCCCACGAGTTCCACCAGCCCGACGAGCCGCGCGACCCCGACCACGACCGCGACGGCTCCCACCACCGCGCCGAACGCCATGAAAACGGCGGGCCCGGGCGATACACAGTGACGAATCCCTAGCCGGGCGGCGCGGTCACGACGATCGATTCCTGCCCGATCTTCCAGGCCGTCATGAACGTGCCGATGCTGACCTTGGTGTTGGCGTGATCGGCGTAGGGGTCGTTGAGGTGGACGACATCCTTGTCGGTGTCGATGCCGGTGACCACCAGCAAATGATCGGCCGACGTGCGCTGGTCGTTGGAGTTCAAGATGGTTCCGGAGTTGACCCACGCGATGACCTTGCGGTTCGCGCCCAGGTACTGCTCCAGCGACGACAGGCCCACCTCGTCGGGGTGCTTGTCATAGGTCATGTGCGACTTGATGCCGTAGTGCTCGAGCAGCACCACCGTGTCGGCCATGTCAATGCCACCGTTCGGGCCGTCGTGAGCCGGGTCGCCGGTGGGGGCGTAAATGGGGCCGTCGCGGATCGACGAGGGCGTGTGCTGTGCCAGCTTGATGATCTGTTGCTCGGTCGGGGAGTGCCCGGTGACCTCCCCAACCACGTCCGCCACCGAAGCCAGCCCGCAGTTGTCCTCATACGACTGCTGCTGCCAGAACTCGGCGGCGGCGTCCGGGTCGCCGTACACGCCGCTGGCAATCGCTCGGGTGCTGGGCGGGCTGGCCTGCGTCCGGCCGCCGTCGACGGTAGCTGAGGTAGCGGTTGCGCGTATCGACGGTGACGCCCCACTGCACGCCGATAGGGTCGATATGCTGGCCATACCGATGCAGGCGGCCGCCAGGGCCGCGGGCGCCGCGGCCACGATCCGAAAGTCGAACATGTTGCCTCGCAAAGGCCGGTCGAACTACCGATTGGTCAGAAACGTAGCATCCCCAGCAAACCCGCGCAGCGCAATTGAAGCGCCGACGAACCTCAGTTCCCCGCTTCGATCGCCGCGACTCTTGCCGCCGCGTCGGGTCCGCAGAACCGCTGCAGGTCCACCCCGCCCGCGGCCAGCAGATCGTCGATGCGGTGTTTCAGGTCGCCCGAAGTGAGGTGCGCATACAGGTTGGCGCCCGGGCACGACGTCGACGCCAGGTCCCGATGGCCCGCCAATGTGGTGGTCGCGACGCGAAACGTCTGGGCGGCCCACGCGAATGCCCGAGCCGCTCCCAGGAGCTGCGCCTCGGGGACCGCCTCTTGATCGAAGTCGCCCTCGCAGAGGACGAGGAAATGGCCCGTCGTGTCGTAGTCCGTCGCCGTGTCGCCCGCGAGCTCGGTGCTCCGCAATTCGTAGATGTTGCCGTTGCGGTCGACGCCGACGTGGTAGGCGATGTCGATCCATCCGTGCTGATCCTGGTGGTAGCGCTGGTCCTGGCGCAGGTGGTTGGGGGCGTTGCGGTTGTCACCGAGGACCACGGCCTCGTGGTGCAGGGTCATCCGGGTGATGGTGTGACGCCTGCCCCCGGGGCGGGCCGGCCGGGCGCCCCAGGCGTCCCGGCACAGCAACAGGGCCGAACTCCCAGCGGTCAGGCGGACGTCTGCCGTCGACGTCGGACCCGTCGGTGTGGTCTTCGAGCGCGGCCCGACCACGGCCGCCGCCCCGAGGCCGCCGGCCAGTCCCAGCATCTGGCGGCGGCTGACAACGGCCGGCCGGCTTGACGCGGGCTCACACACGCCTCACCACGATACGGGGGTCGACGTCGCGAAACGGACCGATCGCGGGGACCTCCCATGGTCACGAGACGGTAACGCTTGCTTCCCGCGGCCCGAAAGACACGGTGTGGCAAGAGGCAACATGACGAGGAAAGTCAAGGTTGTCGCAGTGTTCTCGCTCGGCGCCTTGGTCGCAACGGCTCCCGGGACCGTTGACATCGCCGCCCGCGCAGACGCATCAGGGTGGGCGTTGTACAGCGGCGTGAACCGGCTTCGCCAATCCTGCGGGCCGATCGGCCAGGACCCACGCCTGACCGATGCGGCGCAGCGGCACGCCAACGACATGCTTACCAACGGGGTCAACGGCCACATCGGTTCGGACGGCTCTTCACCGCAGACGCGCATCACGGATGCGGGCTACCGCACCCCCTACAGCGGTGAGGTCGTCTTCTGGGGTACCGGGTCCGCCGCGAACATCAACCAAGCGCTCGATCTGTGGATGCAAAGCCCGCCGCACCGGGCGATCATTTTGAACTGCGCTTACACCGCGGCCGGCTTCGCCACCGCCTCGGACGGCAACAAGATGACGGTCGTCGGCGACTTCGCCGCCTGAAATGCGCGCCGCGCTGCGTGTCAATGCCTGAGAGTTGTTGGTTACAAGGCGAATTCGTGGCGACAAACCGCGTAATAACCATCCAGGCAAATCCGGATGGCTCGGCGAGAAACCGGACTAGGCTTTGGCCGTAGGAGGAGAAGCAGGTCGGGAGGCGTGCCGATGGGACGGGCCAGCAGGGTTGGCAACAGCTCGCTCGACCGCTGGCGCCTACGTCGGCGGACGGCCATCGCCGTTGCGGGCGTCGCGCTCGTGGTCGTGGCGGCGTGCGGGCGTGGTCAAGCCTCGCACCCGGCGGCCGGCGATTCCTGGCAGCTCACGCACGCCCCGACCGCGAAGCCGCCCGGTTCCCCGGCCGCACAGCCCCCCGGTTCCCCGGCCGCAAAGCCGCCCGGACCGGAGTTCGCACCCCTTTCCAAACTGATCAACGACGCTATTGCGGCCAACAGGCTGCCCGGCGCGGTGGTCCTGATCGGCCACGGCGGCGCCGTTGCGTTCGATCAGGCTTTCGGATCGCGCAAGCTCGCGGGCGAGCCGGGGTTGGATGGGTCGCCCGCACCGGCCGAGCCGATGACCGAGGACACGATCTTCGATCTGGCGTCGTTGACCAAGAGCCTCGCGACGGCGACCGCGGTGATGCAACTCTACGAACAAGGCAAGGTTCAGTTCGACGATCCCGTGCAGCGCTATCTGCCGGAGTTCAACCCGGCCAACGACCCACGGCGCGCAAACGTGACGGTTCGAATGTTGCTGACGCACACGTCGGGTGAGACGGGCGACGTCGAACTCAAGGATCCATGGGGACTGGCCACACCCGACAAGACCGAAGGCGTTCATCGTGCGCTCACGACGCCGCTCGAGTCGAGCCCCAGCGGGTCTTTCCGCTACTCCGATATCAATTTCATCCTGCTTGGCGCGCTCGTCGAGAAAGTCACGGGCGAGGCGGAAGACGTCTACGTCCAGGAACACGTATTCGCGCCGCTTGGCCTGCGGGACACCCGCTATCTCCCGTTGGACAAGGCATGCGGTCCACACGCGGTCAGGGGAGCCGCGGTCGGGTGGGCCGCCGCGTCGACGGCAGGCGAGGGGCAGCCGTGTCCCGCGGGCAGCTGGGACACGGACATCCTGCCGCGCATCGCACCCACGGCGCGGGACGAAGAAGGCCGGGCCGATCCGGCCAAGAATCCCGACCTCGACCGTCTGCTGCGCGGCACCGTGCAGGACACGACCGCCCGCCGCATGGGCGGGGTGGCCGGGCACGCCGGCGTCTTTTCCACGGCGCACGATGTCGGCGTCTACGCGCAGGCGCTGCTCGATCGGCTTGCGGGCCGGCCGAGCGAATTCCCGCTCCAACAACAGACTTTGGAGTTGATGACGACCCCGCAGCAGCCGGGACACACCGACCAACAGGTCAAGGCGGCGGACGACGCCGCGCGGGCGGCAGCCGCGAAGAGGTCGAAGACCGCGCATCCGCTGCTTGCCGCCCGCTATCCGGCGATCGCGGGACAGAATCTGCTCGGTCTCGGCTGGGATATCGATACGCCGCTGTCCATGCCCCGCGGAGCGGTTTTTCCCGTCGGGAGTTTCGGACACACGGGCTTCACCGGAACCTCGGTGTGGCTCGACCCGGCCTCGGACACCTACGTCGTTCTGCTCACCAACTCGATTCATACGCGCGGCAGCCCACCGATCTCGGACATCAGGGGTGAGGTGGCAACCGCCGCGGCCCAGGCCCTGGGCCTCTAGGGCCGCTCGAAGTGTTGGTAGTCAAGGGGCGCCGCCCATTCGCCGCCCCAGCGCCAGCCATGATCTGTGAAGGCGCGCACCGCCGGATCGCCAGGGTGTAAGAGTCCCGGGTCGGTGCGGCTGCGGTCCAGGTAAGCCGCCGCGTTCTGCGGTTCGAAATACCCGCTGGCGTACAGGCACGGATTGACGAGCGTATTGATATCGATCGCCCGGCCGTAGGCGTGTGGCGACCATTCGTTGGTTCCGGGGATGAGGCGGCAGTTGAACGCCGACGTGTTGTCGTCCTCCATCGACAACTCGTCATTGGCGTCCTGGTAGTGGTCGACGGTGCGGATCTTCTCGATGGGATAGCCCAGACGGAAAAGCTGCTCGAAGATCACGACGACCTCCGGCGCCAAGTCCTGATGCACGATCAGCTGGCCGCGGTGCGTCTGGCCGTCGAAACCGACGTAGTCGACGTCGACCCGTCGCAGCTGTTCCGGCTCGACGGGGCAACCCGGCCGCCACGTCGCACCGAGTTCGGCCGCGGTGACCGTTTCCACGGTCGCAGCGGCGGCGGCCGGCGGCGGGTTGGCCGGCGGCGTGGCCGCCGCCGATGACGATGACAGGGCGGCCGCAGACGGAGACGGTGCGGCCGCGCGCGCCGGCGCCGCGGCCGTGCATTGCACCAGCACCAGACCCGCCGCGAGCATTCCGGCCGCGGCGGCAAACCGGCGCCCGAAGCGCGTCAACCCCGATGCAGTGTTCACCGCCTGCTTCTTCCGACCCTCCGAGCCCGCCGTCACCTTACGCCGAGTGTGCGCCACGGTGCGTGCAAGATTTCTGTGTTCGGTTGAACGGCGCGAGGTTATATTCGAGCATGCGCTTCATCCGTGTGGCTGCGGCGGTCGGCATGGCCATCGCCGTATCGCTCGTCGCGCCGGTCGTATTGGTAGTGGCGTCTGCTCACGCTGACAATGGCATCGAGGGCTACGCACGTTGCGTCGGAGGCGGCGTGCAACCCCCGCCGCCCGGGGTGCGTCCGGAGAACTGGTTTCCCAGCGTTCACGTGATTGAGACGGATGTGGATGGGGCCGTGCCGCCGGCCCAAATCGTCGAGAGATTAGTGGATATGGGAGTCAACCGGCCCGACGCGGTGCGGCAGGTGCAGTGTTTTCTGGCCTACGAACCGCGTGGGTGACGAGCTCAGGGCTGACGCGCAACGATGACAGGGATCTTCGCCCTGTTGACCACCGCCGACCCAACCGAGCCGAGCAACATGCCGGCGAATCCGCCACGGCCGTGGCTGCCGACCACGATCAGTTGCGCCAGTTCGGAAGCCTCGATCAGCCAGTGGGCCGGGTCACCGATTTCGATTCTGCGACGAATCGCCACGTTGGGATAGCGTTCGTGCCAACCCGCTAGCCGTTCGGCGAGCGCCTCCTCCTCCTCGGACAGCTGGGCGTCCCACTTGGAATCTTGAAAAGCGTTGTTGGAGTTGAACACTCGCGGATCGGCCCAGGCATGGAAAGCGATCAAGGCGACGCCTCGTCGCGACGCTTCTTCGAACGCGATCGCGGTCGCGGCTTCCGACGCCGATGATCCGTCGATGCCCACGAGCACGGGTGCCCGGTCGACATTGCTGAGCGGCGGTTCCCCGTCGTGGATCACCGCGACCGGGCAGTGCGCGTTGTAGACCAATCCCGAACTCACCGAGCCAAGGACGCTGCGAACCACCACGCCGCGATACCCCCGATAGCCGACGACGACCATCTCCACCTCTCTGGAGAGGGCGACGAGCGTGGCGATGGCGGTCGAATAGATCACCTCGCCGTGGACTTGAATGGGACCGAGTTCACCGGCGCTCTCCTCGGCGACCCGCATTGCCGACGTGATCACTTCGCGCGCCCGGTGCTGCTGCCAGTGCCCCACCGGCGCGCCTGACTGGAGCCACCCCGGCATCGGATCGTCGACGACATGGACCAGGGCCAGTGGCACGTTGCGCAACGCGGCAGTCAGAGCCGCCCACCGCACGGCACCCAGTGCCGCCGCCGAGCCGTCGACGCCTACCAAGATCGCGTTAGGTGGGGGTTGCCACATTCCAGCTCGTTTCTGATCGGCCGCGTGCCCACAGGCAGGATCATCCAGCACCGCCTGATTTGTCAGGGCCGAAGCGATGCAAGGACTAAGGACCAAGGGCATCGATTGAAGCGACCATTGCACTCTGACCTACGCGGCGGTCGCCGCGACACCGTCGGGTCAGCAAGTTGGCCGGAGTACATCCGGCCATGCCGCTCGAGGCCGCCTGGGGAAAGATGGGCACATGACCGATGCCGCCTGGAGCCTCTATGCCGAGGAAGTCGACAACGTCGACGGCTGGTTCTTCGAGGCCGATGTCAAGCTCTTCACCAAGCTGCTCGCGTCGCAGACGGCGGAAAACATCAAGGGGGACATGCTCGAGATCGGCGCATACCAGGGCAAGTCCGCCATCCTGATGGGTTACGGTCTGCGCGACGATGAAGAACTGGTGATCTGCGACTTGTTCGAGGCCGTAATGGATCACGCGGACATGTCGCTGACCCCACGCCAGCAGTATTCGGGCCTGGAGCAGCAGCAGTTCCTCGCCAATTGGGATCGGTTTCACGTTCGCCGGCCGACGCTCGAAGTCTGCGAGTCATCGGAGCTCGACCTCGGAGAACGGGCACTGCGCTTCGTCCACATCGACGGCTGTCACAGCTACCGGTGCGTCGCGAACGACATCGCCCTCGCCGTGACCCACACGGCAAACCGGGGCGTGATCGCGATAGACGACTATCGAGGTGTCGAGACTCCCGGCGTCGCCGCGGCGGTCTGGCAGGCGGTTGGCAACGGCTGTTTGTTCCCGTTCGCGGCGACCTACATGAAGATCTACGCCTGCACGTCGGCCGCTGATCAGGGTTTCTGGTCGGAGCGAGTCCGAGATTGTGCCGACATCTGTGCCTTCCCCGATTTCGGGTTGCCGTCGTATCGCAGCGTTTCGGAGAGCCAGATCGAACCCTCGGCCGCCACTTCCTGACGGGCGCGCGTGGATCAGTCCGCGTCCCGCGGCGTTCGTTGATCGGCCAACGGGCCACGAGCGGCCGCATCTTCCAGCGCTTGGGCGGCAATGGCGGCGCTTTGAGCGGGCGCGGTCATCTGCGCGGCGACCTCGCGGGTCCGAGTGACGTAGGGCGGGGTGAGGATGGACCGCAGATCCGCGACGAGAGACTCCAGGGTGGTGTCGGGGAAGCGCCGGCCAATTCCGACTCCGAGTTGACTGACCGCACTCGCCCACATCGGCTGATCGACCGATACGGCGAGGGCCAGCGTGGGGACTCCGGCCCGGATGCCGGCGAACGTCGTGCCGGGCCCCCCGTGGTGAACGACGGCCCGACAAGCGGGAAACACCGCCGCGTGGTTCACCGCGCTCACCACTTTGACGTCGGCGGAATCCGTTTGCGCGGTCAAGTCACTCACGCCGCTGCAAATCAACGCCCGCTCGCCGAGTTGCGCGCAAGCGTCGGTGATCATCGCGATGACGTCAGTGGGAGACGCGACTCGTGCGCTGCTGCCGAAGCCGAAGTAGATCGGTGGCGTCCCAGCCTCAATCCACGACGAGACATCGTCGTCGACTTCCGTCGGCAACTCGAGGGTCAGCCCGCCGACGAACGGCCGTCGGGCGCCGCATCCGGCCCACTCGGCTGCCAACCCCGGGAAGAAGAGTTCGTCGTAGGCCTGGATCTCGAGCGCTCGCCGCGTCGAGGGCCTCGTCGCCGGGAGGCCCAGCGCCCGGCGTAGGGCGTCTTCAGCCTCTTTGGTGATGGACGAACCCGCGTGGTCCGGCGGGATCGGGTAGATGTGCACCGCCGCGTGTGGAATGTCGTAGTGTTCGGCGACATTCGCGGCGAGCCCCTGTTCGCCTGCGTCCGTCAACAGCAGGTCGGCGCCGTCGGCCAGGGATGTGAGCGCCGTGCCCAACTGTGGCCAGAGTTGCTTTATATCGCTGAGAATTTCCCACGCCATGAGGACTGGTGGCGGCGTCGTCCCGTATTTGCGGACGATCTCCGCATTCTGCTGCACTTGGTCGCGGCCGTGCGCGACTGCGGTGAGGCCTGCCGACTCGATGAACCCAATGTAGTTGGGCGGAACCGCCATAAGCACGCGATGGCCTCTCCGCTGAAGCTCCCGGCCGACGGCGGCGCAAGGCTCGATATCTCCGCGTGTTCCCAAGGTCGCCAACACAAATCTCATCGCCAGAACCTCACTCGAGGTGATCGGTGTGCAGCGGGCGGCCCGCAAGAATTGGGATGATCATTCGAAGTGTCCGATCGTCCGTGCGACCCCGTCGTCGTCCGGAACTCTCGGCCGCCGGCCCCGGCCAAGGCTATCCGAGCGAAGGTGCATGTTGACTCCTCTGGGGCTCTTCCCGCCGCCAACAGCCTCCCAGGTCCTAACATTGATGGGCGAGGGTCATCACTCATCGACCCTGCGGGTCATCAAGGCGCCGAATCGAGGAGAAGTATTCGTGCATCAGTCGCATTCACCCCTGTCGGCCACGCGAACGCTGCTCCTTGGCCTCTCGGTTGTCGTTGCTTCGGCGCTCCTGCCGGGCGCGCTTGCCACCGCCCGCGCCGACGCGATCGGATTCCCGCCGGACTGGCCTTACTACGAGATGCAGACCGAACAGACGATGTGCAGAGCCATGGCTGACGGCTGGTCGCGCGCCCAGATAGTCGGGGCGATGCAACAGGCGAACAACCAGGGCGTGACCGGGCTGAATCCGGATCAGGCCGCCAAGCGCGCCAACATGTGGGTCGATCTGGGCCGGATCAAGTATTGCCCGGGCGCTAGCGCACCTTAATCGCCGACGGTCACGAGTTGCTGTTGGTCCAGCGATCGAACGGTGCTTCCATGTCGGGACAAAACGTCCCGACGGCCGCGCCCATGATCTGGCCCGCCTGCACCGCGGCATAGCCGTTGCTTGCCACGGCGGGGTAGATGGCGTCGAAGTCGGTGCCGCCCCGCGCCTGCTGGCATACGGAGTTTCCGATGCCGACCATTCGCCCCGGGTCGTCGTAGGGAACGTGCAAGACGTTCAGCGTGTGCAGGTAGGCCGCGACCGAGATGGGATCGGGGTCCGCGTGGGCCGCCGGCGTCAGCGCTGCCAGCGCGCCCAGCGAAGCGGCGACCAGCGCCGATCTCGTGAAGGTCCGGCGGATCATGTCGCTAGCAGAGGGCGGCGGAAAACCACCCGCCGGCCACCAGGGCTATCACGAGCGCGGCGGTGGCGTGCCCCGTCGACGCCGCGACGACGACGCCGGTGATCGCCGCGATGAGGGCCATCACCACGACCAGGGCCAGCAGTATCCGATGTGAATGCACGGCTCCGTTCGCGCGCGGTGCAACGACTACGTACTTGCCCGATCTGTGGGGTGCGGCCATAGGAGCTCCCGTCGCGTTGTGACCTCGGATACAAAGAAAGCACAAATGTGCTGTGCATCACAACCGGACGCGATGAAGTGGCGCGGCTTTTGGCCGTTCGTTAACCGTCCGGGTCGGGCGCCCACCGTGGCGCACGCGCATCTGGCCGGCGCGTCGACCGTGCGGCCGCCAAAGCCACGGCGCGCTCGCCGTTGATCGTGGTCATTGGCGGAGGCTGGCCCTTGCGCAGCGTCGCGATCAGTTCCCGGTAGGGGCCGATGAGATAGACGGTGTCACCGGCTTTCAGGCGGGCGTCGCGGCGCGGGCGCAACCTGACCGGACCTTCCGGCCGTGTGATCGCGATGACGCGCGTCTGCGTGGACAGATCGATCATCCGCAGCCCGTCGAGTTCGCTGCCCGCCGCCACCAGCATTCCGCCGACCATGAAGGAGCGCTGGCCGACCCAGAACGTGCCGAGCACCTGCAAGCCCATCGCTGCGCCGATGAACCACGGCGCCGCGAGGTCGACTATCGACCGCACGTTCTCGAAACCGAACCGCCGATGCACGGCGGTGCCCAGCGCGCGGCCCTGAACTCGCATGACGATGGGGACCCTCGTGTCGGAACCCAGCATTTCGAGCAGCACGATTCCCGTCTCGATGTTGTTCATGTCGTCCTGTGTCACCAGCGCGACCCCGCGGGCGCGATCGACGCGCGCCGATTCCAGGGTCTGGCGCATCGTCGGATCCCCGAAGATCACCGGCACATCGAGGTCGGCCACGGTCGGCAGGAAGCGGTTGCCCTCGTCCGGCTCGATGACCAGCACGTCGTAGCCGGCCGCGGCCAGATCGCTGACGACCCGGAACCCGATGGAACCCAGCCCGACGACGACGACGTGGTCGCGCATGTGGCGTGCGCGCCGCAGTCCGGCCGATTGGACGAAGCGGCGCGACAGGAGGAGGTCGGCAAGGAACGCGACGAGGATGGCGGTGACGCTCGCGCCGCCGAACATCAACAAGACCGCGAACAGCCGCAGGGCGGTGGATTGTTGGGCGAAGGTGAAGTCGCCATAGCCCACCGTCGTGATCGTCTCGGAGGCGAAGTAGAGGGCGTCGATCCACGACATTCGGGGGTTGTGATAGGCGAAGTGCACCACCGCCGTCGAGCCAAGGGTGAGACACAGCGCGAACGCCAGCGAGGGGAAGAGCATGGGGTTCACTTCGTCCCGGATGGCGCGCACCGCGTCGATGACCCGCCGCACCGGGGAGTGGCGAGCGCGCGTCGCGGCCGGGGGAGGCAACGTGATTCCGCGGGCGTCCAATTCGTCCTTCACGCCGATCATCGACGTCCAGTCGCCGGCGTAGACCCGCAGATCTCGTCCGGGGCATGGCACCACCTCGCCGGGTGCGGGTGAATTCTTGCCGTGCACCACCGCGACCGGTGCCAGGTCGGCGTAGATCTCCCGGAGCGTCGCGTTGTAGGGCGCCTCGGATCCCCAGACGACGAATTCGATACCGGCCGTGTCGAACTGGTGCGCGTTGCGGGACAGGACGGCCTCGACGATCGACGGCGCCGCGAGGTCGGCGACGTCCAAGATCGCGCCGGGTCCGTTGACGGCGACCACTGCTTCGCGCAGCACGTCGTTGGCCAGCCGGGCCACCACCCGCACGTTTGGACTGAACTCCCTTGCCAGCAAGGCGATTTCGAGGTTGACGGCGTCGTTGGGGCCCGCGCACACGACGGCACGCGCCCGATGCACGCCGGCCCCGAGGAGGTCGGCGGCGGTGTTGATCTTGATGATTCGCGCGCCCGCGCCCCTCAATTCCTCGGCGATCGTCTTCGACAGCGCGTCGTCACCGCTGACGATGATCTCGCGGTGAAACTGAAACAGCTCGCCCATTGCGCGGGGCTACGTTCGATTCTTACGCGCGTCGATCGCCACGGCTGGTCGCCGGATGACCGCCGGTTGTGTTGCGTGGCATGACTACTCCTACTTCTGCTGCGGCTGGGTGGTCCATATGACTATCGGCCAAGGCGCTGGGAAGTGCCACCGGAACCCGGCGGCCGTGCGGTCAATCGCCTGTCTTTCTGTGACGCAACAGGTTCGACTCGCGGTGGTGACGCGGGCGAAATAGTCAGGGCGTAGAAAGCGCTCGCACGCCACTGCCGACGATCAAGCTAAGGAGCGTTGCGTGTCCGAGAAGACGCCCGACGATATTTTCAAGCTCGCCAGGGACGAGAACATCGAGTACGTCGACGTCCGCTTCTGTGACTTGCCGGGCACCATGCAGCACTTCACGATTCCGATCTACGCCTTCGATGAAGGCGTCTTCGAGGAAGGCCTGGCCTTCGACGGTTCCTCGATCCGCGGGTTTCAGTCGATCCACGAGTCCGACATGGTCCTGCTGCCCGACCCCGAGACCGCAACGATCGACCCGTTCCGCGCCCGCAAAACGCTGAACGTGAACTTCTTCGTGCACGACCCGTTCACCCTCGAGGTGTACTCGCGCGACCCGCGCAACATCGCCCGCAAGGCCGAGAACTATCTGATCAGTTCCGGCATCGCGGACACCGCCTACTTCGGGCCGGAGGCCGAGTTCTACATCTTCGACTCGGTCAGCTTCGACTCGAGCACCAACGAATCGTTCTACAAGGTCGATGCGGCGTCCGGGTGGTGGAACACCGGAGAGGACGCCGAGGCGGATGGCAGCCCCAACCTCGGGTACAAGGTCCGTCCCAAGGGCGGGTATTTCCCGGTGGCGCCGACCGATCACTATGTCGATCTGCGCGACGAGATCCTCACCCACCTGACCAACGCCGGTTACTCCCTGGAGAAGGGCCACCACGAAGTCGGCAGTGGCGGCCAGGCCGAGATCAACTACAAGTTCAACACGTTGCTGCACGCGGCCGACGACCACCAGATGTACAAGTACATCGTCAAGCAGACCGCGTGGCAGGCCGGGAAGACCGTCACCTTCATGCCCAAGCCGTTGTTCGGCGACAACGGTTCCGGGATGCACTGTCACCAGTCGCTGTGGAAGGACGGCGTGCCGCTGATGTTTGACGCGACGGGATACGCCGGCCTGTCCGACATGGCCCGCCACTACATCGGTGGCTTGCTGTACCACGCCCCGTCGTTGCTGGCCTTCACGAACCCGACCGTGAATTCCTACAAGCGCCTGGTTCCCGGCTTCGAGGCGCCGATCAATCTGGTCTACAGCCAGCGCAATCGGTCGGCGTGCGTGCGCATCCCGATCACCGGCAACAATCCGAAGACCAAGCGGCTGGAATTCCGGTGCCCCGACTCGTCGGGCAACCCCTACCTGTCCTTCGCGGCCCAGTTGATGGCCGGGCTGGACGGCATCAAGAACAAGATCGAGCCGCCTCCGCCGGTCGACAAGGACCTCTACGAGCTGCCGCCGGAGGAGGCCGCGGAAATCCCGCAGGCACCCACGCAGCTGTCGGCGGTGATCGACCGTCTGGAGGAAGACAGTGAATACCTGACCGAGGGCGGGGTCTTCACCCCCGACGTCATCGCGACGTGGATCAACTACAAGCGCACCTACGAGATCGCGCCGTTCAACCTCCGGCCCACCCCATACGAATTCGCCCTCTACTACGACGTATGAGGTAGTTCGCTTCCGGCGCAGTTAGCCGCGCCGACGCCCCGGGTACCCGTGCGGGCATGGGGTGGATGCAATCACATGCGGTCGCAATCTTTTCGGCGTTGCTGTCTGCGTTCTGGGCCGCCGTCGGCATCGTCGTTCGACAGCGCGCCGCCCAGGAGGTTCCCGCTGATCAGGGCATGTCCGGGACGATGGTGACGACCATGGTCCGGCGACCGTTGTGGTGGGCGGGCCTGGTCGCCGCCGTTGCGGGCTACGTGTTCCAGGCCGTCGCGCTGGCCCACGGGTCGCTGCTGCTGGTCCAGCCGCTGCTGGTTTCCTCGCTGCTGTTCGCGCTGCCGTTGGGCGCCCGGCTGTGCGACCAGCGCATCAGCGCGGTCCAGTGGGGTTGGGCGACTCTGCTGACCGGCGCGCTGGCGGCCTTCGTGCTCGTCGGTCAGCCCCGGGAGGGTGACAGCCGTCCGGCGGTACCGGCGTGGACGTTGACGCTGCTGGTGACGGTGCCGTTGCTGGTCGTCTGCGTGATGGCGGCCGGCCGCGCGATCGGCCGTGCGCGGGCGATGCTGCTTGCGGTCGCCGTGGCGGTCCTGCTCGGCATGATCGCCGTGTTGACGAAGATCTGCACGCACCGTTTCGCCGTCGGCGGTTGGCATGGGCTGCTGACGGTCCCCGCCCCATACATATTGGTCGGCCTGGCCGTGGCGGTGACGGTGGTGCAGAACTCCGCGTTCCACGCCGGTGCGTTGCAGGCGTCGGTGCCGATCATGTTGGTGGGGGAGCCCGTGGTCGCGGTCCTGCTCGGTGTGGCGGTGCTGGGTGAACACCTGACGGTCGGCGGCTCGACGGCGCTGGCGCTGTTGGTCGCGGTCTCGGCGATGGCGGCCTCCGCTGTCGCGCTGAGCCGCAGCCAGGCGATCGAGGTCGAGAGCCGCCCGGCCCAAGAGCCGTCCCTGGCGGGTGTCAGCGGCAAACGGAACTGGGAGTTATGAGTCGCTGTCCAACAGCCGCAGCGGGTGCAGCCCGTCGACCGCGCCCACGAACGGCGGATGAATGCTGTAGCCCAGCATGCGGCGAATGTCGTCGGAGACCGCCCGCGCGGTCTCGCGCGATATCGACAGCGTGAAGGCTTCCATCGGCCGCAGCCAGGGTTGGCAGTACTGGGCGGTGACGGCGAGACGGTCGCGGTCGGTGCTGTTGGCGCCCCCGCCGTGCCAGAGCGTGCCCACGAAGAAGACGCACGAGCCGGCGGGCATCACGACGGGCAGGGCCCGGTCGTCCGGCCCGGGCCGGCGCTTGCCCCAGCGATGGCTGCCGGGATAGAGGACGGTGGCGCCGTTGTCGGCGGTGAAGTCGTCGATGGCCCAGATCGTCGCCGCCGCCAGGGGTTCGCGGGGCCGCGGAATCGGGTAGAACCCGTCATCGTGGTGGGCCAGCTGCGCGGCCTCTCCCGGCTGAATGTTGATGGCCTGCAAGGCCGAAAGCAGGTAGTTGGGCATCAGCAGCCGATCGAGCACCGCGAGCACCCGCGGATGATCGACGATCCCGTCGCACATCCGGGTTCTGCTGAGCAGGCTGTAAATGCGCTGGGTGCGCCGGCCCTCGAAGGAATTGCGGCCCGTGTGCCCGAGCCAGGGTTGAGTGACCTCGCGGATCTCGTCGCATTGCTCGGGAGTCAGCAGGTCGTGCCAGATCACGTGGCCGTCGCGGTCGATAGCCGCCATGTCGGCGTCGACGACCTTGCTGTCGACCGAACTCCCGCCGGTCGGTGTCCGCCTGTACCGCTGCGCCAGATCGCCCCTGAGGTCTTCCAGCGTCGTGACGGAGTCGTCGATGTTCATTGGCACTCGCCCTTCGTCCCGGTCCAGATTAAGCCGGGTAGGCCTCAACTCAACCCCTCAACCCGGTGATGAATCGCTGCACGCTTCGGGTCAACGATCGCGGGACGTGGTCGGGATCCATGAGCTCGTTCTCCGCCAGCGGGCCCGCTTCGTCGGCCACGGTGCCCTCCGTGAACGGCCGCAACGTCTTGCCGTCTCCGCGAAGGGCCTCGATGGCCGCGAGGACCGACCCGCGTTCGTGCGTCGCGCCGTCGAACTCACCGACGGTGACTCCCAGGTGTTCGGCCACCAATTGGCTTCGCAGCGCTGTGATTTGGGCGCGCACGCGATCGCCTTCGGGGCTAGCCGGCTCCGCCTCGACGGCCAGGTCGCATTCGCTGTCGAAACCCATCGATCGGTTGTTGAGGTTCGATGACCCGATGCGCAGGAGCCGGTCGTCCACCACCACCACCTTCGAGTGGACATAGATCGGCGCCCCGCCATCGGTCACCGGCCAGTAGATGCCAAGCCGCCGATGCTCGTCCGCGGCCCACAGCACCTGGATGAGCCGGTGACGTGCCGAATCCATCGTCCCCCGCTCGAGGGGGTTGTTCCCCCGGCGGGCAATGACGATGACGATCTCCGGCCCGTCGTCTTCCTTCAGCCGCGCGGCCAGCGCGTCGATGATGCGCCGGGACGCCAGATATTGGTTTTCCAGATAGATCGAATCCCGTGCCGCCGCTATGGCCGCCAGGTTGAGCGCCTCGACCTGCCGGGTCTCGGGGCGCCGGCCGAGTTCCGGCAGGGTCAGAGCGATTCCCACGTCAACGCCGCGCAGCGCCGGCTTGAGTTTGCTGGGCCACGCGGTGTGCTTGGCGGTGACCGGTTGCAACGACTGCTCGGTCGCCGTCCGCCACCGTTGAAGGGCTTGCTCGCCGAGTGCCCGTGCGGCCGCGCCATCGACCGCCGCGGCGACGTCGTGCCGCGGCCCATAGCTGCGTCCCAACGTCCGACGAACAGGACCGTCATGGTCGTGTGCGCGGGTGTCCCATCGGTCGATGGTGAGGTCGATCCCGCCGCAGAACGCCACGGAGTCGTCGACGGCCACGATCTTCTGGTGATGGACGGAGCCGGTGGGGTGGGCCCCGTCGATCGCGAAGTGGATTCGCCTGCTGCTGATCTGGTTCACCAGCGCCACCGGAGTCAGCCCGAACCAGATGCCGTCGAAGGCCGGCAGCAGACGCAGATTGGACTTCAATAGGTAGATCTCGAGTTCGGGCCGCTTCCAGAGCATCCAATAGAGAAAGGCGCCCAGCTGATTCGGGCCGGGAAGGGTCTTGACCCCCCGTTCGAACGTCATCCTGGCGTCGAAATCCCAACCGATCAGCACGATCCGGTGCCGGGCCCGCAACATCGCCGTCTTGACATGCCGGAAATAATCGGCCGCGTCGATGATGTGACCGAACCGGTCGGCACGCTCCAGACGCCAGCACGTTCGCCCAAGGATCAACAGTCGATCGTCGCCCACGGCGCCCTCAACCAGGTTGACGGTTCTGCGCGGGCATAAGCCTTGTGTACCACACCCGGGCCCTGGGGAAATGTTTGCTTAACGGGGTCGGCAACGGGTCGACAGGACAACGCCGAACATCTGTAGAAGGCTGAGACGGTGCGGATGCTTCTGGCGCTGGCGAGCTTCGCCGCCGTCATCGGCGCGGCCACGCCCGCGCTGGCCGATCCGGCCGGCAATCCCGATGCGAGCTTCTTGGCGGCGCTCGATCAGGCCGGCGTTCCCTACAAGGACGGCGCCGTCGCCATTCGGGTGGGCAAGAAGGCCTGCGCACTGATGGACCAGGGTCACTCCAAAGCCGCTGTCATCCAAAGCGTGTCCTCGGAGAACTCCGGGTTCACGGTGGCGGAGGCGACCAGCTTCACGACCAGCGCGGTGAACGCCTACTGCCCCCAGCACATTGGGGAACCGGACACGGTGGCACCGCCGCCTCCGACCAACACCGGAATGTTCCCCTGGATTCCGTTTCCGCCGCCCGGTGCGGCGTAGCAAGGCCAGGCGTTCGCAGCCGGGCTGGCACGCGGCAGCCTGTCCCGCCAAGATGGACTAGATGTGGCCCGACTGGTGGATGATCGCGCTGGGCATCCTGAGCGCGTTCGTGGTGATCTGGCTGATCCTCGCCGTCACCTTCTGGCTGCTGAGGCCCAAGGCCAGATTGCAAGACCTGGTGCGGCTGTTGCCCGACGTACTTCGGCTGCTGAAACGCCTCGCAGCCGATCAAGAACTGCCGCGGCGGATCCGCGTCGTGTTGGTCGCGTTGATCGCGTTCGTCGTCTCACCGATCGACCTGATACCTGATGCCATTCCGGTGATCGGATTCGCCGACGACGTGGTCGTCGTCGGCCTGGTGCTGCGCTGGATCAGCCGCATCGCGGGACCCGATGCGCTGGCCAGGCACTGGCCCGGCACACCCGACGGCCTCGCCACCCTGTGCTGGCTGTGCGGCCTACCCGATCCCGCGCTGGAGTGACCGTGGATCTGATTCGGCGCACCATGCGATACCAGGTCCGGGTCGGCGCGCTCATCGAACTCGCCCTGTGGATGGCGATCCCATACCTGTGTATCGGGTTCGCGTGGACCGTTTTTCACCCCGACGAGGCTGGACAGATTCAGGCCCGGGTGGAGGCGGTGTTCCCTACGGGAGCCGACGCCGTGGCCTTCGGCTTGACCACGGCATTGTGGCCCGCCTCCATCCAAATCGCCCACGCCTGCCCGGCTCCGTGACCGCCGTTGGGGTAAACCCGTGCGCGGAGGAGCGGTTTGCTCCTAGGCTGCCGGGCATGTCAATCGACCGAGCGGCACTTCTGGCGGGCAGTATCCGACTCACCTCCGGCGTCTGGTTCCTCGTCGACCCCTTGAGCGCGAACCGATTCTGGGGGGATCCGGAGGAACCGACGCCGACGGCGCGACTGTTGTTGCGGTCCATGGGATATCGCGACGCGTTGATCGGTGGGCTGCTCGCCGCGGCGGCGTTGCGCGGCAAGAACACCCGCGGCTGGTTCCTGGCGTCGGGCGGTGCCGACGCGGCGGACCTGCTCGGCGGCATGAGCGTCCACCAAGAGCTGAGACCGTCGCAACGAATCATCGGCCTGGGTGGCGCCGTCGTCGGCATCGGCGTGGGGCTGTGGGGCGCGACGCGCCGGACCACGCGGGGGAGCGAGGAACCGGCGCGGTGAGGCCCGGATCGCGGCCAGGTGGTCGCCGGAACAAGGTAGATGCGGTTGACTGGACGCCATGGGTTTAGGCGTACTGACATTCGTAACCGATGAGGGGATCGGCCCGGGGGAGCTGGGGCAGGCGCTGGAACAGCGTGGATTCGAGTCGCTGTTCCTCGCCGAGCACACCCACATTCCGGCGGGCGACATCACGCCCTATCCGGCAGGCGGTCCTATCCCGCCGAAGTACTACCGCACCCTGGATCCGTTCGTCGCGTTGACCGCGGCGGCTGCCGCCACCGAGCGGCTGGTCCTGGGCACCGGGATCGCGCTGGTTCCCCAGCGCGATCCGATTCACTTGGCCAAAGAGGTGGCGTCGCTGGATCTGGTGTCGCGGGGCCGCTTCCGGTTCGGAGTGGGTGTGGGCTGGCTGCGCGAGGAAATCGCCAACCACAGGGTCGACCCGTCGGTTCGCGGACGGGTGGTCGACGAGCGGCTGGACGCGATGATCGAGATCTGGACGCACGAAAAGGCGGAATTCCACGGCAAATTCGTCGACTTCGGGCCCCTCTACAGTTGGCCCAAGCCGGCGCAGAAGCCCTATCCGCCGCTGTACTTCGGCGGCGGGCCCGCGGGCTTCAAACGCATCGCCCGGCTGCATGCCGGCTGGCTGTCGATGACACCGTCGGCTGACGTCTTGGCGCCCCAGTTGGAGCAGCTGCGCGGCGTGGCCGGTCCGGACGTTCCGGTGATCAGCTTCCATGGCGGCGCGCCGACGGCCGAAGAGCTCGAGGGCTACCGCGCTCTCGGGTTGCAGCACCTGCTGGTGGAACTGCCCACCGAGCCGCGCGACGAGACGCTGCGGCGCCTCGACGAGCTGCAGGCCGAGTCCGCCAAGTTGTCGTAAGGCTAAGTGCCGCAGAACGTTTGGTACTTGCCGAAGTCCTCCGGGGCCGGGCTGGCGAAGCGCTCCAGGCCCGGCCGTTCGCCATAGGGCGACGTCACCGCGGCGAGGAGTTGCTCGAGTGGGCCCAGATCACCCGCGGTCGCCGCGGTCAGAGCTTCCTCCACCAGGTGGTTGCGCGGAATGTAGACCGGGTTGACGCGGTCCATGACATCGGCGTCGGGGCCCAGCGCCTGCCAGCGCGAAAGCCACGCGTCGAAGCCGGCGAGGTCGACGAACACGCCCCGCGCGGGCTCTGCGTCGCCGCGCGCCGCCCGACCGAGCAGGCGGAAGAACGAGGTGTAGTCGACGTGGCTGTCCTTGAGCAGGGCGAGCAACTCGTCGACCAGGGCGGCCGAGGCGCCGTCCTCGGCGTCGGGCACACCGAGTTTGGCGCGCATCCCGGATGACCACACGGCGTCGTACTCGCGCTGGAAGACGCCGAACGACGTCTCCGCGAGCGCGACCGCCTGCTCGAGATCCTCGGAGAGCAGCGGAAGCAGCGTCTCGGCGAACCGGGCGAGGTTCCAGCCGGCGACGACGGGCTGGTTGGCGTAGGCGTAACGGCCCCAAAAGTCGATGGAGCTGAAGACCGTGTCGGGATCATAGGCCTCCATGAAGGCGCACGGCCCGTAGTCGATCGTCTCGCCGGAGATCGTCATGTTGTCGGTGTTCATCACCCCGTGGACGAACCCGATCAGCATCCACCGCGCGACGAGCGCCGCCTGAACGGCGACCACCCCCTCGAACAACGCGAGATAGGGCCGGTCGGCGCTCGCGGCGCTGGGATGGTGGCGGGCGATCGCGTGGTCGGCGAGGCGCCGCAGCAGGTCGATGTCGCCGGTGGAGGCGGCGAACTGGAAGCTGCCCACGCGCAGGTGGCTGCTGGCCACGCGGGTCAGCACCGCCCCGGGGAGTTCGGCCTCGCGCAGGACCGGACGGCCGGTGCCGACGACGGCCAACGATCGCGTGGTCGGCACCCCGAGCGCATGCATCGCCTCGCTGACGATGTACTCGCGCAGCATGGGCCCCACGGCCGCCAGGCCGTCGCCGCCGCGCGCGAACGGTGTCGGCCCGGAGCCCTTCAGGTGGATGTCGCGCAGGCGTCCGTCGCCGTCGGCGAGCTCGCCGAGCAGCAGGGCGCGACCATCACCGAGGCGGGGGACGAAGCCCCCGAACTGATGCCCGGCGTAGGCCTGGGCCACTGGAACGGCGTCGCTGGGGAGCAGGTCGCCCACCAGGAAGCGCAACCCGTCCGGGCTTCGCAGCCAGTCGGCGTCCAGGCTTAGTTCCTCCGCGAGCCGCTCGTTGAGGGCGAGCAACCGCGGCTCGGCCGGCGGCTCCGCCTGCCACCGGACGGCCATCTCCGGCAATGCGCGGAAGAACCGGTCCTGCAGGGCGACCGTCATATCCGGGGCGACACTCACCTCAACGAGCCTACGGCGAATTACGAGCCGAGGGCCTGGCCGATGAGGTCGCGGGCGCGGTCGAGCATCGACGCGAACGGTCCGAGGGCGAAGTTCATCTTCGCCGACTCCACGCCGGGGTGCGGGTGCGTCGGCGCGATGGCCTGAGCCGCGCGCACCGCCACCCCCATCCGCTTGAGGTCGGTTTCGTCAACTTCCTTCTGCAGCACGGGGAACTCCTCGCTTTCCTCGTGCTGCGCGTGGTCCAGCACGGCCTCGCGAAGTTTTTTCAACTCGTCGATGAACTGCTGGGAGGTGACGTCGAGGTCTTCGATGCTCGAAAGCAACTCCTTGGCCTGGTGTTCCTCCGTGAGTCGAGCGTCGACGATCGCGTCGCCGGCGTCGGACTCCCGGCGCACGCGCGGGTGCACGACCATTTCCTCGGCTGTCTCGTGCACGGCCAGCAGTTGACGCAGCGTCGCGAACGGCTTTTCCCGTGCCTGGGGATCGGATGCGTGCAGCACCTCGTCGAACAGGTCCTCGATGAGGTTGTGCTGCGCCTTCAGGAATGCGACGACTTCCTCGGGCGACTGGACAATCATGTCGGCCATCGCCGATACCTCCAGTGTTTCTGCGAATTCGGTTGCGCACTGTGGGCTGTGTGCGCCTTCGCCACGCATACCCGCTGCGTAGGGGGCTAAACGGGCCCTGTGTGCCCCGCCAGCAGGTCGGCCGCCGTCTCTCCAAAGATCTGAGTAGGCAACAACTTTCGTTTGCCGGCCGGGCCGACCACGACGACACGTGGCCGGGCGCGAAAGCGATCTGCGTCACACGCCGGATTGGATGTTATCTGCCGAGGGTCGAACGGGTAGCCGCTAGAAAGGCGCTTTCGTGCCGATCCACACAATCAACGCAGGAGGCGAATTTTTCGATGACTTCATCGGACAAGACGACGGTGCTGGCGCAGTTGCGTGCGCTTCACCAGCTGACCAACACCGAGATCCAGGTCGCGGAAACCCGCATCGCGCAGGCACGTACCGAGGCCGTTCAGCGTGAGCTCACGCAGAACGCGTCCAACGCCCGCGAGCGGTCCGAGGCGATCGAGAAGGCGATCCGCGGGCTCGGCGGTGTCCCCGACATCGTCGGGCCGTTCCTGGGCCGGGCCGCGGCCGCGGTCAAGGCGCTGACCGAGCAGGCCCAGCCGTTCGACGAGGCGCTCCTGGGCGACCTCGCGCTGGAAGATCAGTTGCTGGACCGGTCCCGCTACCTGAAGGCCCTGGCCGTCGCGGCCGAGCTTCCCGAGGTCGAGAGCCTGGCAACGCGGCTGATCACGGCGCATTCGGCGACCGTGGACTGGCTGACCACCGTGCTGGCCGAAGACGCCCTCGGCGGCCCGGCCGCGCTGCGCCGCACGCCGCTGCAGGCCGCGGCCGGAACCGCGGTGAAGTTGGTCAACCTGCCGGTCGAATGGTCGGTCCGGGGCGTCGACAGGGCCGCGGACGCGCTGCGCTCGGCCCGGCCGACGTTCAACGAGCTGGTGAGCCGGGGTGCGCACGCCGGTGACGTGGCAACCCGCGCGCTCGCCGCGTCGCGCAACGCCGCGCTCGAGGCGGCCGAGAAGGTCACCCGCAGCGAAGGTGCCCGGCAGACGGCCGACGCCCTGCATGCGGCACGCGCCGCTGTGGGGGTCCTCGACGCCGACGAGCTGCCCATCGCCAACTACGACGAGCTGAACGTCAGCGAGGCCGTCGCCGAGGTGAAGGAGCTTGCGAATCCGAGCGACGTGCGGGCCATCATCGCCTACGAAGAGGCGAACAAGAATCGCCAGCGGGTCGTGTCGGCCGCCCAGACGCGTGTCGCCGCGATCGCGCAGGAGGTTGTCGGCATCAACTAGCCGAGCATTCAAAGCCAGGCCGCCCGGGCGAGGGGTTCCTCCGCCCGGGCGGCCCAGCCATTTCTGTGCCCGGGGGGCATACCCGACCGCCCGTTGGGGGACATCGCTACGGTTAAGGCACCAGTCCGATATCGATAACCCCGAGAGACGAATGTACGACCAGGTCAACAGCAGCGCGACGGAGCCCGACGACGTCATTGGCTACCGCATCGATCCCGTTTTGGCCCGGAGCTGGCTCTTGGTCAACGGCGCGCACGCTGACCGGTTCCAATCCGCGGCGCACTCCCGGGCCGACATCGTCGTGCTCGACATCGAGGACGCCGTCGCCCCCAAAGACAAGCACGCCGCCCGCGACAACGTGGTGAGCTGGCTGGGCGCCGGCAACACCGACTGGGTCCGCGTCAACGGTTTCGGCACCCCGTGGTGGGCGGACGACCTCGCCGCGCTGTCCGGCACACCGGTGGGCGGGGTGATGCTGGCGATGGTCGAATCGGTGGACCACGTCACCGAGACGGCGCAACGGCTGCCCAACGTGCCGATCGTGGCGCTGGTGGAAACGGCCCGCGGCCTGGAGCGCATCACCGAGATCGCCGCGGCTAAGGGCACCTTCCGGCTCGCCTTCGGGATCGGCGACTTCCGCCGCGACACCGGCTTCGGAGAAGACCCCAGCACGCTGGCCTACGCCCGGTCCCGGTTCACCATCGCCGCCAAGGCGGCGAGTCTGCCCAGCGCCATCGACGGGCCCACGATCGGCTCGAATGCCCTGAAGTTGATCGAGGCCACCGCCGTTTCCGTGGAATTCGGGATGACGGGCAAGATCTGCCTCACCCCGGACCAATGCGGCGTGGTGAACGAGGGTCTGTCGCCATCACAGGACGAAATTTCTTGGGCGAAAGAGTTTTTCGCCGAGTTCGAACGCGACGGGGGAGAGATCCGCAACGGGTCCGACCTGCCGCGGATTGCCAGGGCCACGAAGATCCTCGAGCTGGCCCGCGCCTACGACATAGAATCGTCGGACTTCGACGACGAAGAACGGGATCATTCCCCCGCGCCGTCGGACACCTATCACTACTGAGCGACAAAGCGGGTCCGAGATGAGCGTCGTGGTGGATTTTCATTTCGATCCGATGTGCCCGTTCGCCTATCAGACCTCGCTGTGGATCCGCGACGTTCGCGAGCAACTCGGCATCACCGTCGACTGGCGATTTTTCAGCCTCGAGGAGATCAACCGGTCCGAGGGCCAGAAGCACCCCTGGGAGCGGGAGTGGTCCTACGGGTGGTCGTTGATGCGGATCGGCGCGCTGCTGCGCCGAACGGACATGGCGCTGCTGGACCGGTGGTACGCCGCCATCGGACGCGAACTGCACACGCTGGGCGGCAAACCGCACGACCCCGCGGTTGCGCGCCGCCTGCTGGGCGAGATCGGCGCCGAACCGTCGCTCCTCGATGCGGCGCTCGACGACCCGACCACCCACGACGAGATCCACCACGACCACCACCGGGTCGTCGACGCGGGCGGCTACGGGGTGCCGACACTGTTTTTGTCGGGGCAGTGCCTGTTCGGTCCGGTACTGGTGGACCCGCCGACCGGGCCCGAGGCCCTGACGCTGTGGAACGTCGTCACCGGGATGGCCGAATTGCCCCACGTGTACGAGTTGCAACGGCCCAAGACACCGGCCGACGCCGAGTTGATCGGCCGCGCGCTGCGCCCCTACCTGGACGGACGCGACTGGGTCAGCATCAACCGCGGCGAGGTCGTCGACGTGGAGCGCCTCACCGGCCAATCCTGAACAGTGCCTAGGCCGCATGGCGCGCGATGGAGACCCCGATGCGGAATTCCACCTCGCTGACCGTGATCACGGGCGCTCGCGGCGGGGCCGTCGATCGGTAGCTCTTTCCGGTGGGAGTGGTGAATTGCGCGGTGTGAGTGTGGTTTTCGTCGACGGCGGCGCTCACCCGCCACCCCGCGGCTTCCTTGGTGTAGTTGCAGCCCTCGCATAGGCCCAGACCATTGTCCGCGGTGGTGGGACCGCCGTCGGCCCACGGCTGCGCGTGGTCGCGGTGCCTGACGGGCGCGTCGCAATACGGGGTGCGGCAACGTTGGTCGCGCAATTCGATGAACGCGGCCAGCGCGCGCGGAAAGATCCGTGCCCGCGACTCCATCGCCACCAGCGCCCCGGCCCGGGGATGCGCGTAGAGCCTGCGGAGCGTCGCGCGCGAGCGCCGGTCGGTGACGGCGCTGCTGACCATCGCGCGCGCCACCGCCGCGGGGATCGGGCCGTAGCCGCAGATGTCCGCCGGCGCGTTGGCGCCCCCAAGCAGCGTGTCGTCGGAGAGCACCAGGTTGACGGCGACCGGGGTGGGGGCCGCCGCGCTGCGGCCGGTGACCCGTTCCACCAAGGTGTCGGCCATCAGCTGCCCGCGTGAGCGGCCGTCGCCGCGGGTGTCCGCCTCGCGGCGGAGCGCCGCGTACACCGAAACGCCCTGGGCCACCGGCAATAACGCGGTGAGATACGTCATCGTGTCGGGCGCGGGCCGGATGGTCACCGTGCGCTCCCGCTCTGCCCTGGCCGCCCGGTCGACGACGGCATGCGGGTCAAGGCGATAGGCGATCGCCTTGGCGGCCGCGGCCACCCGCGCGTCGCCCATGCCGTCCAGGTTCGCCTGCTCGGCGCACAGTTCCGCGTCCAACGCGCGGCGATCCTCGACGTCGAGGCAGGCGCTCTCGCGCACGATCAGCGTCGCCCGCCACTCCGACAGCACCCCGCGCTCCAGCGCCGCCAACGTGTGCGGCATCTCGTGCACGAGGGCTTTGGCGAAGCCCAGGTGCCGGCAGCCCCGAGCCGGGGCATCGCGGCGCGCCAGCGCGACCTCGGTGGCCATGCCCCGGCCGCGCCGCGCCGCGGATACGCCGGCAGCCGCCTCGGCAGCTCGACGCGCCGCGTCCAGCGCGGCCGTCGCGCGGGCCTGCCCGGCGGCGGCCGCCGACTTGGCCGCCTCCAGCTCCGCGATGCGCTCGATCAGCGCCGATTCGTCGGCCGACGGGTCGATGACCGCCAATTCTTCGAACATACGTGCGATGCTAACCGGAACCACCGACAGGCCCGCCGCTACGCTGGCGGGTGTGAGCGGCCAGAGCCGGATCAGGGTGGCGCGGGTCTACGACGACGTCGGCCCCGACGACGGCCAGCGCGTGCTCATCGACCGCATGTGGCCGCGAGGAGTGCGCAAGGGCGACCCGAGGGTGGGGATCTGGTCCAAGGACGTCGCGCCGTCCAAGGACCTCCGCGAGTGGTATCACCACCGGTCAGAACACTTCGACGAATTCGCCAAGCGCTACGAGGCGGAACTCGACGACAACCCGGCGCTCGACGAGCTGCGCGAGCTGGCCCGGCGCGGCGTCGTCACCCTGGTCACCGCGACCCGCGACCCCGACATCAGCCATGCCGCCGTCCTCGCGGAGCTGCTGAAAAGCCACTGAGCGCGTGAGACGATCGTGCGATGCGGCTGGGATTGCACGCCCTGGGGATCGGCGCCGGCGCCGATCGCGCCGTGATCGATGCCGTCGCGTCGACCGCGGACGACTGCGGCTTCGCCACGCTGTGGGCCGGCGAACACGTCGTCATGGTCGACCGACCGGCCTCCCGCTATCCCTACTCCGAAGACGGCGTCATCGCCGTTCCCGCACAAGCGGATTGGCTTGACCCGATGATCGCACTGAGCTTCGCCGCGGCGGCGTCGTCCCGGATCGGGCTGGCGACGGGCGTGCTCCTGTTGCCCGAGCACAATCCGGTGGTGGTGGCCAAGCAGGCCGCCAGCCTGGACCGGCTCGGCGGCGGGCGGCTGACCCTGGGGATCGGCGTCGGCTGGTCGAGGGAGGAGTTCGCCGCGCTTTCGGTGCCGTTCGCCCGTCGGGCCGAGCGCACCGCCGAATACGTTGCCGCGATGCGCGCGGTGTGGCGCGACGACATCGCCTCGTTCGACGGCGATTTCGTCAGCTTCGACTCGATTCGGGTCAACCCCAAGCCGGTGCGCGACCGCCACATCCCGATAGTGGTTGGCGGCAATAGTGATTCGGCGCTGCGGCGGGCGGCGACGTGGGCTGACGGTTGGTACGGCTTCAACCTCGACGGCGTCGAAGCCGTGCACGACCGGCTCGCCGAATTGGAGCGGCTATGCGCCGAGGCGGGGCGTGATCGTGGGCAGTTGCGGCTCTCGGTGGCGTTGCGCGATCCGGGCGTCGGTGATGTCGGCGCCCTCGCCGATCTGGGCATCGACGAATTGGTTCTGGTCGCGGCGCCGCCCGAGCGGCCCGCTGCGGCCGCCGAATGGGTTTCGGCCCTGGCCGAACGGTGGATGGCAGGGGCGCCCGCGTGAGCGAGGACGACCCGATACTGCCGCGGGAGTTGACCGAGATCCCCGATGAGGTCCGCGCCGTCCCGCCCCCGCCCATACCGGCGTTGCCCGAGCCGTACGGGTTGCGTCTGGCCGATCCGGACGCCGACGCGGAGATGGTCGCCGAGTGGATGAATCGGCCGCACCTGGCCGAAGCGTGGGAGTCCGCCTGGCCGGTGACCCGCTGGCACCGCTACCTGAGGGCGCAACTCGAAGGCGGGTTCTCCCGGCCCTTCATCGCCACGCTGTACGCGATGCCTCGTGCCTACATCGAATTGTACCGGGCGGCAAAGGATTCCATTGCTGACCGCTATGACTACGATCCCCACGATCTGGGCCTGCACGTCGCGGTCGCCGATCTGGACTACATCAAGCGGGGCCACGTCAGTTACCTGCTGCCCTACCTGGTGGGCAGCATCCTGGGCCTCGATCCGCAATGCCGGCGCATCATGTTCGATCCGGATCACCGCAACGTCCTGGCGCGCACGTTCTGCGAACGGGGCGGCTGCGTCTTCCTCGGTGAGCACGACATGTCGAACCGGCGGATGGCCCTTTACGCGCTGCCCCGCACGCCCGACGACGTGCCCGGCGGCTGACTCAGAGCTGCTCGGCGATGCGCTGCGCCAAGAACGCGGCCGCCTCACCGAGCGCGACGCTGACGACGATGTTGGCGATTGCCGCGCGCACCTGGCGCTCCTCGCCGAGCCGTTGAGTTTCCAGCATCCAGGTGGAAAAAGTGGTGTAGGCGCCTACGAACGCGGTGCCGGCCAGCAGGGCCGCTTCCTTGCTCAGCACCAGGCCCCCGAGAAAGCCCAAGAGCGCTGCGCCGCTGACGTTTACGGCCAACGTGCCGAACGGAAAGGACCGGGCCACCCGGCGGCCCACCGCGCGGTCGACGACGAAGCGCAGCACCGAGCCGACGCCGCCGATCAGCGCGACACCGACCCACACCGCGACCGTCGTGACCGCGCCGGCCGTCATCCGCGGACCCGGACCCGGCGCACCAATTTGGTGGCCAGGTGTACGGCCAGCAGTCCCAACACGACGCTGGTGACGGTGTAGCCGGCGGCCAATGCCCAGTGGCCGTGCTCGACCATCCTGAGCGTCTCGACCTGCATCGTCGAGAACGTCGTGAGCCCACCGCACAACCCGGTGCCGAGCAGGGGACGCCGATAACTCGACAACGGCAACCGTTCGAGCAACCGGGTGGTGAAGTACCCGACCAGGAAGGCGCCGACGATGTTCACCGTGAAGGTCGGCCACGGCCACCTCGCCGGGTCGCCCGCGGCGAGGACGCCCAGGGCGGCGCGGGCCAGCGAGCCCAGCGCCCCGCCGGCGAAGACCGCGGCCAGTTCGCGATAGTCGTGCGCCACGTGATCCCTTTCCCCTGTGCAGGATTTACGGGTGGGTGAATCCGGGACGTCAGAAAAGTACCTGACAGGTCGGCGACGTGCGCCGCGGGCAGAATTGGTAACCATGGCCCACCCTCGCGCCGGTCAGCCGGCCCAGCCCGAAGACCTCGTCGACCTGCCGCACCTGGTGACGGCCTACTACTCGGTTCAGCCCGACCCCGACGACGTCGCACAGCAGGTGGTGTTCGGCACGTCGGGCCATCGCGGCTCCGCGCTCAACGGGGCGTTCAATGAGGCCCACATCGTCGCGATCACCCAGGCCATCGTCGAGTACCGCGCCGCACATGGCACCACGGGCCCGCTGTTCATCGGCCGGGACACGCATGGCCTTTCCGAGCCGGCATGGGTCTCGGCGCTGGAGGTGCTGGCCGCCAACGACGTCGTCGCCATGGTGGACTCCCGGGACCGCTACACGCCGACACCGGCGGTCAGCCACGCGATCCTCAACTACAACCGCGGCCGCACCGACGCGCTGGCCGACGGCATCGTCGTGACGCCGTCGCACAACCCGCCTCCCGACGGCGGCTTCAAGTACAACCCGCCCAACGGCGGGCCCGCGGACACCGACGCTACGAACGCAATCGCCAAGCGCGCCAACGAAATTCTCCGCGACGGCGCCCGGGTGAAGCGAGTGCCGTTCGCGCGAGCGCTGGATGCCGTCCAGCGTTATGACTATCTCGGCACCTACGTCGACGACCTGCCGAACGTGGTCGACATCGACGCGATCCGCGCGGCGGGGGTGCGGATCGGTGCGGACCCGCTCGGCGGGGCGAGCGTGGACTACTGGGGCGAGATCGCGCAGCGGCATGGGTTGGACCTGACCGTGGTCAACCCGCTCGTCGACGCGACATGGCGGTTCATGACGCTCGACCACGACGGCAAGATCCGGATGGACTGCAGCTCACCGGACGCGATGGCCTCGTTGATTGCCAACCGCGATAGCTATCAGATCGCCACCGGCAACGACGCGGACTCCGACCGGCATGGCATCGTCACGCCCGACGGTGGGCTGCTCAACCCCAACCACTATCTGGCGGTCGCCATCGATTACCTGTACACCAACCGGCCGTCGTGGCCGGACGGCATCGCCGTCGGCAAGACCGCCGTCAGCTCGTCCATCATCGACCGGGTGGTCGCCGGCATCGGCCGCAAGCTCCTCGAGGTCCCGGTCGGCTTCAAGTGGTTCGTCGACGGCCTGATCGGCGGCACCATCGGGTTCGGCGGCGAGGAATCCGCGGGCGCGTCGTTCCTGCGGCGCGACGGCTCGGTGTGGACCACCGACAAGGACGGCATCATCCTGGCGCTGCTGGCCTCCGAGATCCTGGCCGTCACCGGATTGACCCCGTCGCAGCGCTATCAGGAGCTGACCGCCGAGTACGGGACGCCGTTCTACGCCAGAGTCGACGCGCCTGCCGATCGCGACCAGAAAGCGCGGCTTTCCAAGCTCTCACCCGAGCAGGTGACCGCCACCGAATTGGCCGGCGAGCCGATCACCGCGAAACTCACCACCGCGCCCGGCAACGGCGCGCCGTTGGGCGGATTAAAGGTGACGACCGCCAACGCGTGGTTTGCTGCGCGGCCGTCGGGCACCGAAGACGTCTACAAGATTTATGCCGAGTCTTTCAACGGACCCGAGCATTTGGTGGAGGTGCAGGAAACCGCGCGCGAGGTAGTTAATAAAGTCATTGGGTGACTTGTTCCCTCCGACTTGCCCGCCCGGGGGGACGCGGCTCTTCTTCTGCGCGGCTTCCGCGCGAAGTCTGGATCCTCAGCTGGGCCAACATCATGGTGGCACTGGGCTACGGCGTCATTTCGCCGGCAATGCCCGCCTTCGCCCGCACCTTCGGGGTCAGCATCGAGGCGGTGACTTTCTTGGTCACCGTCTTCTCGTTGACCCGACTGTGTTTCGCACCGATAAGCGGACTGTTGGCGCAACGGTTGGGTGAACGGCGGATCTACATCGGTGGTTTGCTGATCGTGGGGTTGGCCACTGCCGCGTGCGCGTTCTCGCGGGCGTACTGGCAACTCCTGTTTTTTCGCGCCCTCAGCGGCTTGGGTTCGACGCTGTTTTACGTCGCGGCCTTGGGGTTGATGATCCACATCAGCCCGCCCGACGCCCGCGGGCGAATCGCGGGCATTTTTACCAGTTCGTTCATGATCGGCGCGGTCGGTGGGCCGGCGGTCGGCGCCCTGGCGGCGGGCTGGGGGCTGACGGCTCCCTTCATCGTCTACGGTGCCGCAATGCTGGTGGTGGCCGTGGTGCTGTTCTATGGCTTGCGAAATTCGACGCTGGCCGCACCTTTGCCGCCGACACGATCGACGGTGACGATCCGAGAAGCGTTGGGGTTCCGCGCGTATCGGTCGGCGCTGTTGTCCAATTTTGCGATGGGCTGGTCGGCTTTTGGGCTGCGCGTCGCGCTGGTCCCGCTGTTCATTTCCGACGTCATGGGCCGCAGCGTCGGGGTCATCGGCTTGGTGCTGGCGGCGTTCGCGGCCGGCAATGCGGTGGCCGTCATTCCCAGTGGCTACTTGTCCGACCGGATGGGGCGGCGCACGTTGTTGATTGTCGGTCTGGCGGCGTCCGGTGCGGCCACCGCCGGGCTGGGCGTCGTGACGTCGCTGCCCGCGTTCATGGTCGTGGGGTTTGTGTCCGGCGTGACGACGGGGATCTTCATGTCTCCTATGCAGGCCGCCGTCGCCGACATCCTCGGCAGGGAGGCTCGCGCGGGCACGCCGGTGGCCGCGGTGCAGATGGCGTCGGATCTGGGCGCGATCGTCGGCTCGATAGCGGTCGGCTGGGTCGCCGAGCGGCTGAGCTACGGCTGGGCGTTCGCGATCAGTGGGGTTGTTCTGTTGGTCGCCGCCGTCGCCTGGGTGCCGGCGCCCGAGACGCGGACGGCGCTCGAGCCCGCCTGACCGGCAGCTTTGAAGGTCGGTAGCCAGTGGTGTAGCTTCGATTGGCACGACTTGGGGCTATGGCGCAGCTGGTAGCGCACCACACTGGCAGTGTGGGGGTCAGGGGTTCGAGTCCCCTTAGCTCCACAGATATTCACGGGTCCGCGATTCGTCGCGGGAGGTTCGACCACCGCGTTACGTGCCCGGCATCACCTCAGGGCTGACGAGGCTATGCGGGCTCGTCGTCGGCCGCGGAGTCTTCGTCTTTGGCCAAGTGGCGCAGGACCCGTTCGTTCAGGGCGGCGAGCATCTCGAGCTCGGCCGGGGTAAGCAGGTCGATGAAGTTCCGGCGGACGTCCTCCACGTGCCCGGGCGCCGCCTTCTCGATGGCGGCGCGGCCGGCAGGCAGCAGGCAGACCATGGTGCTGCGGGCGTCGTCGGGGTTGGGCTCGCGACAGATCAGCCCGTCCTTCTGCATGCGCCGCACCTGATGTGAGACACGGCTCTTCTCCCAACCCAGTGCATTGCACAGGTCGCGGGCGGGCATGCGGTCCCCGTCGTGGCCGGAAAGCACCGCCAGGATCTCGTAGTCGGCCCCGGACAGTCCCGATTTCTGCAGGCCCCGGTTCAGGTGCACGTCGAGCTGATGGTGCGCGTGCTGGAAGGCCCGCCAGGCGCGGTCTTCCCTAGGGTTCAGCCAGTTCGGTTCCATTGGCCCCCATGCTACCGGTAAGTGGTTGACGTGTCATCAAAATCCCCATAAGGTGGACGCATCAACCATTCCGACCACTAGTTCAGGACAGGACATCTCATGAGCAGCATCAGCATCATCGGGACCGGGAACATGGCTCGTACCATTGGCGCGCTGGCCGTAGCGGGCGGCAACGCCGTCGAGATCATCGGCCGCGATCAGTCCAAGGCCGGCGGGATGGCCAAGAGCCTCGGCGGCAGCGCGACGACGGGGGATTTCGGCGCCGTCCCGGCCGGGGACATCGTCATCGTTTCCGTGTTGTACGCCGATGTCGTTCCGGTCGTCGCCCAGTACGGAGACGCCCTCGCGGGCAAGGTCATCGTCGACATCAGCAACCCCTTCAATGCCGCGGCCGACGGGCTGGCCATCCCCGATGACACCTCGATCGCGCAGGAAGTCGCCAAGACGGCCCCGGCCAGCGCCAGCGTGGTGAAGGCCTTCAACACCATCTTTGGCGCTGTCCTGGCGCAGGGCCGGCCGCTCGACGTCTTCATCGCCGGCGACGACGCGCGGGCCAAGGCGGCCGTGGCGGAGTTCATCAAAAGCCTCGAGCTGCGCCCGCTCGACGTCGGCGGCTTGAACATGGCGCACTGGCTGGAAGGAACGGGCCTGGTCGTGATGGGCCTCGCCCGCCACGGGGTGGGGAATTTCGACTTCGCCCTCGGCGCCACCGTTGCCGGCTGAGCCGCCCGGCCCAGGAGTGAACGAGCAAAGGGCGCCCGCGCCCCCAAAGTAATGGTTGATTTATCACCGAAGGGATTCGAGCGATGAACCTTGGCTTCGCACTTCCCATCGTCGGGCCCGCCGTCCGCGGCGCCGCTGGTCTCGGCGCGTTCTGCCGCGGGCTCGAGGACCTCGGCTACGACACACTGTGGGTCGGCGATCGCCTGGTCACGCCGGTCGACATGCACAGCACCTATCCGGGCAAAGAGCAGCCGTACCCGCCGCAGATGACCCGCTACCTCGACCCGGTGCTGCTCTGGACCGTCGCCGCGACCGCGACCAACAGGGTGCGGCTCAACGCCAGCACGCTCAGCACGTTCTACTACGAGCCGGTGCACCTGGCCCGTCTGCTGACCACGCTCGACGTGCTCAGCGACGGCCGCCTGGACGTTGGCGTGGGAATCGGATGGATGAAGGACGAACACGACATCGCCCGCGGCGCGGACTGGAGCCGGCGCGGGAGGATGCTCGATGACCTGCTGGCGTTCCTGCACGAGTGGTGGACGACCAACCCGGTTTCTTGGGAGAGCGAGTTCTTCTCCCTGCCGCCGGTTCATGCCGACCTGCGCCCGGTCCAGGCCGGCGGTCCGCCCATCTGGATCGGCGGTGCCAGCGAGGCGGCGATGCGCCGGGTCGGCCGCAGCGGCACCGGCTGGCTCGGGGTCGAGGGGCTGCAGGACGAGGTCACCGACCACTTGTGGTCGATTGCGCGCCGGGCGGCAAAGGACGCCGGCCGCGATCCGGACGCGCTGAAGACGGCCATGCGGATCAACCTCGACCCGGGCACGTCAGTTGACTCCGTCACCGACAAGCTCGAGCGCCTCGCCCAGTCCGGTGCCGACGAGGCGATCGTGGATGCCTTCGCATTGTTCCCCACCCTTGACCAGATGCTGGACTTCGCCGGCCAGGTGATCGCCCGGTGGCGTGAGTGTGGGAAAGAGTGACGGCGGTGATAATGGGCGATCAAGCGGGATGCGGCCTCACCGATGCAGGTTCCACTGACCGCAATCCGCGGCGAGGACGTCGTTGACGTCGACCTGGAGGCCCCCGACTTCCGGACCTGGATTCGACGGCGTACTCACCACGCGTTGATAGAGGACGGCGGCAGGGTCGACCTGGCCCCGGGACCAGGCCTTGGTTTGCCAGGCCCAGCGGTGGCCGGGGGTGCGCGAATTGCCGATGACGCCGTCGGCCGCGGCCCACTGGCACACATCGATACCGCCGTAGACGCCGGTGCGCTGCACTCCCAATACCGAATTGATTCCGCGAAACCACTTGAGCGCCAAATTGTTCCAGGTGTCGTGGTTTATGTCTTCGTCGACGCTGAAGAAGATCGGCGCACTCTGACCGCCACCCGCCGCGGTATGCAAATCCCACGCGGTGCGAGCATCGGCAACGCCGCCCTCGAACCCGCGCCTGAAGTCCGACGGTGCCGTCCCGCCCGGCTTGCCGTATTGGTAATTGCTGACGATCATCAGCCCGGCGGCGGTCAGCTGCTCGGCGTAGGGCCGTGTGATCGGCTTGGCGCCCATGGTCGAGCCGGGACGCGATAGCGAAACGTAGTTGATGACGCCGGAGTAGCCGGCGGCCCGAATGTGGTCCGCCGGGATTTGGCGCATGGCGAAGTCGATCAGTCTGGGCGGGACGGCGGCCGCGGCAGGGCGGGCCATACTTGTCGATGCCGCATACAACCCCGGTAGTACCGCCAGGGGAATGGCGTAGCGCAATAAATCGCGCCGGGGAATGGGGCGCGACGGCCGCACATTCGCCGACGAATCCTGCATCGCGTGATGTTAAATTTGTGACTTTTGTCAACATAAGTGGCGCGTACTAGTCGATATCCAATCGGTTTCTGCGCTTCACCGTGTCGAGTCAATGTCGGAAGCGCCGGCGACGAGCGACCCCGTCCTATCTGCGCCGATTACGCGCCGCTCGGGGACATCCGTGCCTCGGTAGGCAACTCTCAGAAACCTCGTACCGCCGGTACGCATAACCGGCGGCAGGCGTGGGTACGCGGCCGAGTGAACGGCTGTTCGCAGACAATCCGGGAGGGAGCTTTCGATGCCCGAGGTCCAACTTCACCACGACGGCCATCCCATGTACCGCCGGATGGTTCGGTTCGACTGGTCGGAGACGCCACTGCACTGGGTGCCCGACGACCCGTTCTCGACACACATGATCAATGTCTTGCACCTCCTGCTGCCCGAGGGCGAGCGCCACTTCATCAAGGCCGTTCTCGAAGCGTCGTCGCTGGTCGACGATCCGGAGTTGGAGGCGGCGATCAAACCGTTCATCCAGCAGGAGTCCTGGCATGCGTGGGCCCACCAGGTGGTGCTCGACCACCTCGCCGAGCAGGGGATCGACACCAAGCCGTATACCGATCGGCTCGGGAGGCTGTTGTCGATGACGCTGGGCGACCCGCCCAAGTGGTTTCCGCCGGCCATGAAGCGGTGGTGGCTCTATCGGCGCCTGGCCGACGTAGCCGCGCTTGAGCACTACACGGCGATGTTGGGCCAGTGGGTGCTGACTAACCGAGGTCTGGACTACGCGAAGGCCGACCCCATGATGCTCGACCTGTTGCGCTGGCACGGGGCCGAGGAGGTCGAGCACCGCGCGCTGGTGTACGACGTCTTCCAGCACGTCAGCGGCAACTACTGGATCAGGGCGTTCTCGATGTTCTTCACCACGCCGCTGTTCATCGCCTGGTGGGTCGCGGGAGCGCGCTACCTGATGGCCCAAGACCCGACCATCGACCAAAAGTGGCGTTGGCGGGATTGGCTATCGGCCGCTCGCGAGTACAAGCTTCCGGGCCCGTGGAAGCTGATGGTGACGACGCCGGTCCGGTATCTGCGGCCCAGCCACCACCCGAACGACGAAGGGTCCACACAGATGGCGATCGACTACCTGGCGTACTCGCCGGTGGCGAAGGCCGCCAAGGAGCGGGCGCGATCCCAAGGGAAGTCGCCGGATCAAACCCAAGGGATCGAGACTTCCGGCAACGGAGCACGAAAGGCGAAGGTGTGATGAAGGTTTCGGTAGATCTTGATACCTGCGACGGCAACGGCGTGTGCATGAGCATCTGCCACGAGGTGTTCGACGTGCGCGAGGACGGTCTGCACGTGCTGCAGGAGGAGGCACCAGAGGCGCTGCGCCAGCAGTTGATTGGCGCCCAGGTGTCGTGTCCCACCCAAGCGATCACGGTGAAGGACTGAAGCGATGCCGGGTCGCCAGCAGAGAAACCTGAAAGAGGTCGTCGTCGTCGGTGCCGGCGTGGCGGGCACCCGCGCGGCAGAGACGCTGCGGCAGGAGGGCTTTGACGGCGCACTCACCATCGTCGGCGCCGAGCGGCACGCCCCGTACCATCGCCCGCCGCTGTCGAAGAAGTTCCTCACCGGCACGGTGCACCGGGCCGGCGTCGACTTGGCGCCGCAATTCGACACCGAAGCGCGCGTCTTGCGTGGCGCATCGGCTCTCAAGCTGGACATGTCCTCGCGCACCATCCACGTGCGCGATGCCGACCAGGAGTTCGGCTTGCCGTTCGACGGGCTGGTGATCGCCAGCGGCGCGGTGCCACGCGAATGGCCGGGCGGCCCGGTTCCCGACGGGGTGCTGATGCTGCGAACGGTCGAGGACTGCCTGGCCATCCGGGATCGGCTGGGTTCGCGACCGCGGGTGGTGGTCGTCGGCGGCGGGTTCATCGGCGCCGAGGTCGCCGCGAGTTGCCGGTCAATGGGGTTGGACGTGGTGCTGGTCGAAAAGGCGGCCAGCCCATTGCTTTCCGCGTTGGGCACGGAGCTGGCGTCGCGCTGGGCCGACCTGCATCGCCAACATGGCGTGGATCTGCGGGTGGGCGTGGGCGTCGACGGATTCGTGGGCAACGGCCGGGTAGAAGGTGTTCGCCTCACCGACGGCTCGCAGGTTCCGGCCGATCTCGTCATCGTCGGACTCGGGGTCACCCCCGCCACCGAATGGCTGGACGGCTCCGGCTTGCGTGTCGACGACGGCGTGATCTGCGACGCCTGCGGTGTCGCGGAGGGCGGCACCGCGGACGTCCCGGTTGTCGCGGCCGGCGACGTCGCGCGCTGGTGGCACCCGCTGTACGAGCGGCACCTGCGTACCGAGCACTGGGACGACGCGGGCCGTCAGGGTGCGGCCGCCGCCCGGGCCCTGATGGCGGGGCCGCGGGGCGCGGAGCCCTACGACGAGGTGCCGTACTTCTGGTCGGATCAATACGACGTCAAGCTGCAGATGCTGGGCGTGCCAACCGACTACGACTCCGTCGAGATCGTCGAAGGCGATCCGGGCGCCTGGGAGTTCGTCGCGGCGTACGGGCGCGGTGGTCGTACCATCGCCGCGCTCGGGACGATGCCGGGCCGGGTGTCCGCCTACCGCGAAGCCATCGAGACGCAAGCCGCGTTTCCACCGAGCCGGGCGGCATAGCAAGACGGACGATAGCGCCCAGACTCAAGGCGTGTCCCGCCGGCGGATTGCCGGCGGGACACGCCTTCAACTGAATCGACCGAATCTCATTGGCCGGGAATCAGAATCGTCTTCCCGGGCAGCCGATTGGCGTCGGAGTCATCGTGCACGGCGGCAGCGTCGGTCAGCGGTCGGCGGTCGGCGACGTCGATCACCAGGTTTCCGGCGTCGACCAGGTTGACGAGTTCGGCCAGCTGCGCGGCGTCGCTGCGGACGAACACCCGCTGCGCGCGCACCCGCCTAGCCGCGTCCTCCTCGCCGGACGTCATGGTGCCCAGGTAAAACCCGCCGTCGGCGACCAGGCCGACCAGGGCCGCAGTCTGCTCCGGTGCGGTGCTGACCAGGTTCAGCACCACGTCGAACGGCTGCCCGGCGACGTGCGGCGGGGTGTTCGCGTAGTCGATGTAGTCGATGATCCGGTCGGCCCCGTGGTGGCGCAGCCGGGAAGCGCTGCGCGTGGACGCGGTCGCGGTGACGACGGCTCCGACCTGCTTGGCGAGCTGGACCGCGTAGCCGCCGACCGCTCCGCCCGCGCCGTTGATCAAAATGGACTGCCCGGACCTGAGTTCGGCGATCTCGGACAACGCCTGCCATGCCGTCAGTCCGACCGTCGGCAGCGCCGCGGCATCGGCGAGCGGCACCGACTTTGGCGCTGCGGTCAGCACCGCGGCCGGGGCGAGCGCGTACTCTGCGGCGGCGCCGGGGGCGTCCAAAGGCAGCAACCCGACGACGGCGTCACCAACGTTCCACCCCGTCACCCCGTCACCGAGCTCGGCGACGGTTCCGGCGACGTCGATGCCCGGCGTGTGGGGGAAGGAGATCGCGTATACCTCGGACAGGTAGCCGCCCCGGATCCCGGCGTCGACCGGGTTGAACGAGGTTGCGGCCACCTTCACCAGCACTTCGCCGGGGCCGGGCACCGGCCGCCGAACCTCTTCGTACCGCAGAACGTCACTGCCGCCGTAACGGTGGTACTGCACAGCCTTCATGGTCTTCTCCGTTTCACCTAGGTGCTTCGATCTCGAAGCAGTTGCACTACGCATAACTTGCTTCGAGATCGAAGCGATTCCGGAGTTCCGGGTGACGATCACCACATTGCTTCGAGCTCGAAGCATTACGATCAAGGCATGGCACAAGCCCTCAAGCCTCAGCAGATGCGCGCCTACTTCGCCCTGATGGAGGCGGTCAGCCTGCTGCAGTACGCCGTGCAGCGACAGCTACGGACCGAGGGCGACCTCAGCTACGTGCAGTTCGAGATTTTGGCGAAGCTTGCCGACGCCCAGCGCCGGTTGACCATGACCGAACTGGCCGACGGCGTGGTCTACAGCCGCAGCGGCCTCACCCATCAGGCGGGTCTGCTGGAACAGGCGGGCCTCATCGCCCGCGAAGCCAGCGTCGACGACCAGCGCGCCACGGTCGTCGGCATCACCGAAGCGGGCCATGCGCGGCTTGCCAAAGTGCTGCCGGGCCACATCGAGGTTGTCCGCGACCTGCTGTTCGATGCGCTTTCCGGCGAGGACGTGCGGGCGCTCGGCGACATCATGGGTCGCGCCCGCGATCACATGCGGGCCCGACCCGCGCGCTCGGCCGCTTCGCGCACACGCCGCGCCACGGCAGCGCAATGAGGTGTCAACCCACTTTCGTCCACGGCGTGCAGCCGTGCGTGATGAACTTCGCCACCGCGGGAGCCGAGAGATTCGCCGTGACCGGGGTCGTTTGAATCCCGCTGTCGGAGTTGATCAGTCTCCCGTCGCGGGTCCACGTGGTGAAGACGCAGGCCGCTCGGTAGTCGCCCGGTTCGGCGTGGGCGACGTAGGTGCCGTAGGGGAGTTGGGCGGGCACCGCGTAGGAGCCGGGTCCGTATCCGCCATCCGCGCACGCCACCGGGGCGGCAGGACAGCCGATGGCCAACGCGGACAGCAAACTCGCCGCGAACGCGGGCGCGTGGACCAGTCGCATGAACACAAACATTAAGTCCCGGCGACGACTTGGTGGAGAGTGCGCATCAGGTGCATGCCAGTTTGACTGGCCGATTAGGTTTTCGTCTGAATGCGCATTACTCTTGCCCGCGGTTCTGATTGCGACTCTCCGAAAGCAGCCATGCCCATTCAGCCCACCCTGCTGCGCCGACAATCGCTGCGCAGCACCCGCTCGTCGCGGGTCGTGCCTCGCGTGAAATGCCCCATGGTCGGCCAGTGCTTCGATATCGAGATCACTCGCGATGCCGACGGATGGATGATCCGCGTTCCCGAGATCGGCAGGGTCACTCGCACCGTCCGCCGGGACATGGTGGAGCCGGCCGCACGCGAATGCATCGCCACCTGGACCGGCATCCCCATCGGGTATGTCGCCGTGTATGTCGTGAGCGAGAACGTCTGACACCCACGCCTTCGGGCCCGCTTAGTGGCCAAGGTGTGTCTCGCGCGTGACCTCGGCGCGACGATGACGCGAAACGCTCATCATCATGACGATGCTGGCGGCCGTCGCGGCCCTGGCGATGGCAATGGGCGTCGGCTATTACTTCGGCCGGCGCGCGGAACCGGCGCGGCCAAGCTGGAAGAGGCGCACGAGCCGGGTAGCCCTCGGGCGCCTCGCGATCAGCCTGCTCGTCTTGTTGACCGCTCGCCGCGCCATGACCATGTGGGGACCGAGGTTCGTTGCCCCGCTGGGGCTGCTGCGCGGTAGCGTTGCGCGGATCCGTTCTTACTGACCGCGAGGACAGACATGTCAGCACTGCAGGGCAAGGTCGCCTTGGTGACCGGGGCGTCGTCGGGCCTCGGCGCTGAGACGGCCCGGCTGTTCTCCCGCCAGGGCGCAACGGTTTTCGGCATCGGCCGGGACACTGGCCGGTTGGCCGAGGTGTTCGCAGACGTCCAAGGTGGTTGTTACGCATCGGTGGACGTCGCTTCCGCGCAGGCCTGCCGCGACGCGGTGGAGCAGTGCGTGCGCGAGCTGGGTGGTCTCGACGTGCTGGTCAACGTCGCCGGCCGACACCAGATGCGGCGCACCGAGTCGATGACCGACGACGACTGGGCGGAGGACCTCGCGGTCAACCTGAACGGTCCGTTCTACCTGTGCCGGGCCGCGTTGCCGCACCTACTGGAGCGCGGCGGCAACATCGTCAACGTCGGCTCCATCGCCGGCGTCGAGGGCCAGGCGTACTCGGCCGGCTATTGCGCCGCCAAGCACGGGCTGGTCGGCCTCACCCGCGCCCTGGCGGTGGAGTACACCGCGGATCGCTTGCGCGTCAACGCGATATGCCCGGGCGGCATGCTCACCCCGCAGCTCGAACACTTCAGCGCGCCGGAGAACCCGAACTACGACCTGATCATGCGCACCGCTTCCCCGCGCGGCATGATGCAGCCCGTCGACGTGGCGAGCGTCATCGCCTTCCTGGCGAGCGACGCCGCGGCCGCCGTCCACGGTGTCGTTTATCGCGTCGACAACGGCAAGGGCGCCGGCTAGCGCGCCGCCGCCGGGCGGGTGCGCACCAAAGTCGGCCACCAGAACCACGGCCCGAGGATTCGCAGGATGCTCGGCACGACGAACGAACGTACGATCAGCGTGTCGAGCAGCAGGCCGATGCACACGGTCGAGCCCACCTGACCGATGGTGCGCAGGTCGCTGGTGAGCATCGCGAGCATGGTGAAGGCGAACACCAAACCGGCGGACGTCACGACGCCGCCGGTGCTGCCGAGGGCCCGGATGAGACCAGTGTGAATTCCGCCGTGCAACTCCTCTTTCACCCTGTTGATCAGCAGCAGGTTGTAGTCCGACCCGACGGCCACCAGGATGATGAACGTCAACGGCAGGACCAGCCAGTGCAGATGTAGGCCGATGAGGTGTTGCCAGACCAGGATGGAAAGCCCGAACGCGCCGGCATAGGAGAACGCCACGGTGCCGGGAATCACGAACGCCGCCACCAGACTTCGCGTGATGAACATCATGATCAAGAAGATCAGCACGAAGGCTGCGATGGCCGCGATCATGAGGTCGGACATCGCGTATTCCTTGATGTCCTTATCGTTGGATCCCGAACCGCCGATGTAGATCCGCGCGCCCGCCAGCGAGGTCTCCTTCAGGATCGTTTTGATCGCGTCGGGGAACTGTTCGACGTGCTCGACCCCTTCGGGGCCCATCGCGTCGCCCTCGTGGGTGACGATGAAACGGGCCGCCTTGCCGTCCGGCGACATCATCAGCTTCATGCCGGTCTTGACGTCCTCGTTGTCGAATCCCTCGTGCGGGATATAGAAGAAGTCGTCGCTGCGGGACTTGTCGAAGTCGTTCCCGACGTTGATCAGATCATCGAAAGTCTGCTCCGTTTGCACGGTTTGCAGATCGGCGGATCCGTAGCTGTTGACCAATTTCGACTGCAGTGCCTCGGTATCGTCGGCGGTGGCTTTCAGTTGGGCGATGATCTGCGGGAACGTCTTGTCCACCTCCTGCAGGGACACCTTCGCATCCGCGATGTCGTCGGCCAGCTTGTCGATCTGATCGATGGTCTCGAACAGCGAACGGAACGTCCAGCAGATGGGAATGTCGAAACAGTGTCTCTCCCAATAGAAGTAGCTCTTGATCGGGCGGAAGAAGTCGTCGACGTTGGAGACCTCGTCGCGGATGTCGTCGCTGACCCGTTGTAGGTCCTCGACGGTCAGGACCGTCTGGTGCAGTTCGTCGGACACCTTCTGGAAGAAGCCGATCTCCTTGCGCAACACCTCGACCGAGTGCGCCTGGATGTCGGCCTGCGCGTCGGTGTTGGAGTTCTGCTCCCGGTTGAACGGGAGCTGTTGTCCGTTGCCGCTGCCCTGCGTGGTGAACAGGTAGGGGATGCTGGCGTGCTCGAGCGCGCGGCCCAACGGCCGCGTCATGCCTTGCACCATCGCCACACCGTGCAGGCGGATCAGGGCTCTGGCGACGCGGTCCAGCGAGATGAAGTCGGCCGAGTTGCGCATATCGTGATCGGTTTCGACCATCAGCATCTCGGAGAACAGCTTGCTCTTCGGGAAGTGCCGGTCGGCCGCCTGGAAGCCCAAATTGGCTGGCGCACTGGCCGGCTGGTACTGCCTGTCGTCGTAGTTCTGCCGGTAGGTGGGAACGAAGATCGCCCCGATCATGACGACGGCGGTACTGGCCACCAGGATCGGGACCGGCCAGCGCACCACGCTCGCGCCGATGCGCCGATAGAGGCGACCATGGGTGGGGGTTCTCGGGTCGAACATCCCGAAAAGGCTGCCGACGGTCAGTGCCGCCGGTCCCAGCGTCATCGCCGCGGCGATGGTGAACAGCATGGTGATCGCGACGGCCGGCCCCATGGTGTGGAAGTAGTTCAGGCGCGCGAACGTCAAGCAGTAACACGCGCCGGCAATCGTCAGGCCGGAGCCGATGATGATGGGCGCGACGCCCTTGTACGCGATGTAGAAACTGTCCTCGCGGCTTTCGCCCGCCTGCCGAGCCTCGTGATATCGGCCCATCAGGAAGATGCCGTAATCCGTTCCGGCTCCCAGCGTCAGCGCGATCACGATGTTCACGGCGAACGAGGACAGTTCGATGTATCCGTAATGCCCGAGCGTCGAGACGACGCCCTTGGCGACGAGCATCTCGATGAGCACCCCGAGCAGGGGCACCAAAAGGGTGGACGGGGTGCGGTATACCAGCAGCAGCATCACGACGATGAGGATGATCGTGACGATCGTGACGTTGTTCAGGCTGGCGTTGGCGATGGCGAGCGTGTCGGAGGCCAACGGAGCCGCGCCGCTGACGTAGACCTTCAGGCCGGGCGGGGGCGGGTCTTTTTTGATGATGTCGCGGACGGCGTCCACGGACTGGTTGGCCTGGATCTGCCCGATGTCACCGGCGAGACGCAGGAGCACGTAGGTGCATTTGCCGTCCACGCTCTGCGCCCCCGCCGCGGTGAATGGCTTGCCCCACAGGTCCATTACGTACTGCACATGCCGGGTGTCGTGCTGGAGGCGGCGCATCAGGTCGTCGTAGTACCGGTGGTCGGCGTCTCCCAGCGGTCGGTTCGCCTCGAACACGACCATGGTCAAGTTGGTCGAGTTGGATTCGTGGAACTTCTCACCGATGTGCAGCAGCGCCCGCTGCGAGGGCGCGTAATGCGGGACCATGGGGCCCGCAAGCTCTTCCGCGACCCGCTCCACCTGGGGCATGAAAGTGTTCGTGGTGACCGCGAGAAGACCCCAGAAGAAGATGATCGGGATCGCGAAAGTCCGCACCATCCTGGGGATGAACGGGCGTTTGGGCCGCGTCTCGTCGAGGCGATGCTCGGTCATGCCGATTTCACCCTGCACTCGACGTCGGCGTCCGGATGGTCGTCCGACTGCTCGTCGCGGACCACACCATCCACCAGCATCCGGCAACTCACCTGACCACTGCGAACGTGAACCGAGATGCTTCCGGACGCCACCGAGAGCGTCGTGGTCTCCGTGTGCGACCACGGCAGGGCGGTGAAATCAACCTGGTGCGGATGACCGTCGATGTCGATGTAGACGAGCCTCCCCCCATTGCCGGCGTTGCCGAACACCTCGTAGGTGATCCGTTTGAGATTGAACTGCTCGGGTGCCTGTGGACCGTTGACGGTGATGACCGGCTCCGGTTCGGAGAACTGGTGCACCTTGTACATGCACAGCAGACCCACCCCGACCGCGATGACGGTGACCAACGGCATCCAGCCTCGTTGCAAGACAGTCCTGCCGACTGAACGACGGCTCACTCCATCACCTTTCGCGACCTCGTCCTACCCACCGCGTTCTCGCGTCCCCGCCCGTGGACCGCGGGACGGCCGCATATCAATCTGGTTGACATATGGCGATAAAGAGATTACTACCTGCGGCACGGAACGCGAACTCGAGAGGTTGTGACTGACGCCTGCAAACGGGCCTGCGGCCCTCATGACGCGACGGATGCCGTGCGCAGACGCCTTTTCAGCCGGGCGCTGCTGAGCAGGCGAAGCGCGAGGTTCGATGAGGTGAGCATGGGTATCACCCCGAGGAATGTCCGCTCGGACGGAGTCGCCCCGTGCAGGTGGTAGAGGCTGCCGAACACGTAAAAGCAACCGAGCATGAACAACGCACCGGGGATGCACAGCGCCATGACCGAGGCGCGGTCGGACACGACCTGACGCGCATAATCCAGCTCTTCGGGCGACATCGGTTGCCGCTTGCGCAACTTGCGGACCACTTCTTTCGCGCTGCCGATTTCCTCGGCGATCGGCGGGGGCCTGCGCCGCTCCAGGCGTCGAACGTAGACGGCCGCGACGGAGGCCAGGGTGACGGCCAGTGCGAGGGAAACGACGGTGAGTAGTCCAAACAAGCCCAGAGTCACTGCTCCGCTCCTTCGTGTGCCCGGGTATGTGAGCCGATGCCATCATGGGCCGCCGCGGCCGCCGCGTCGATCCTCGCGGCGAAGGCTGCCGGCGGGGCGTCGCTTCCCACGCTCATTTTCATATCATGTGGATGATGCAGCCCGTCAAGCGGAACGCGGGCCGAGCGGGCTATCACTTGCCGGTTTCGCCGAGCAAAGGCCGCGGGTCACCCAATCTTTACATAGTGGGCATTATGCAGATTGGTGGCTGCGCGCTCACTTTGCCGCATCGGCGGGGTGCGGTGCCTCGGAGGCCGCGATGTCGAGTAGTTGACGCAGGATTGGCATGGCGACCTGCGCGGCCAGCCACAACGTCAGCGCATCCTCGGTGGAAAGCCCGGTCAGCAGCGCGGCCAGACGCTCCCTGCGGCGGTCCGTGCGCAGGTCCCAGAGCTCCCGGCCCGCGTCGCTGATGGCGACCAGGGCTGCCCGGCCATCCTCGGGATCGCTCAGCCGCTCGAGCAGTCCTTGGCGTTCCATCCGCTGGACCAGCTGGGTCATCGCCGGTTGGCTCGTGTCCTCGGCCGCGGCGAGAGCCGTCAGCCGCATGGGACCCTCCCGGTTGACCCTGTTGAGCACCAGCGTCGCGCTTGCGCTCAATTCCTTGCGGTTGGACAGCAAATACCGCCAGGTCAGATCGGTGCCCGTGTCGATCATCTCGGCGACGGCCTTGGCCATGTCGGCGACCGGTTGTCTTGCCATAATCGCCCGAATGTATCACCCATCGGATGCAGATCGGCCCAAAGCAAATTCGCATCCACAGCAAACCGCACGGATTACGCGTCGGCAGAGGCGAATCCCGCTGGCCAAGGCGGCCTTGGGTGAGCGTGATGCATCACACGGAAAATGCTTTGCGCACGCCGCGTCAGATCACCGCTTCCGGGCGTTGACGACGTCGCGGATGATCAGCCCCACCACGACGGCCAGGCCGACGGGCACCAGAACCCGGAAGACGGCCGAGGCGTGCGAGTAGAGCAACGCGTACGCGATCACCCCGATCACCACCATGGCGAGCAGGATGCCCCGGTTGATCCCGTCCGTGCTCATCCGCAAGACCTTACTTCTCGGTCAGAATCCGAAGTCGCCGCCACCGGAATCCGAGCTGCCGCCGCCGAAATCGGAGCCGCCGCCCGAGTCCCATCCGCCGCCCGAGTCCCATCCGCCGCCGAAATCCACGTCTCCGCCGCCGGAGTACGAGCTGTCGTTGCCGCCGAACCCGGAGTCGTAACCGCCTCCGAACCCGACGTCGCCTTGCTGGCTGTCGTAGCCGGCGCTTTGCCCGCCGTCGTAGTTCGCGTCCGCATACGCAGAGTCCCGGCCGGCCTCGAAGCCGCGGTCGTACCCGCCGCCCCAATGGTCGTCCAGCAGCGCATCCATCAACAGCACGTCGGTGAGAGCCCAACCCCAACCCGGACCCCAGAACGCGTACGGGTAATAACCCGGGTAGAAGAACATCCCGTTGTAGTAACCGCCGCCGTAGTAGTGCGGATAACCGGGCTGCGGGGTGGCGCTGTAGTTGTTGTTGTTGATCGTCACGTAATCGCCGGTATCGGGATTCCTCGTCCGCACCGAGGCCTGCTTCCGGTCGCCCGCCGGCACCGAGGAGACGTCGGCGACGTTAGGCGCGGCCCGGCCCGGGTACAGCTTCTGGTTGGCTTTGGCCACCGTCGACTCCACCACCCTCAGGTGCGCGCGTGCCGCGCCATAGTCACCCTTTTCGTAGGCCTGCCGCGCGTCGTAGAGGCTCGCATTGGCCTTCGTCTGCTCGGCGCTGACGTCCGTGTCGCTGTTGGTGAGTACCGCATTGTCGAGGTCGCTGACATCCGAGGTGACGGTGATCAACTCCTGCTTGATCTGTTCCTTGGTGTCGGTGTCCTTGCGGCGCTTGCGGTTCCGGTTCACCGCGAACCAGATCAGGCCGATCACGGCGACACCGATGGCGATGATCGCCAGCGCGGTCCACAGCGCGGATCCCTGGTTGTGGTTCTTCTGCACCGCGGGTGAGGTCACCGCCGGTGCGCCGGAGGACGCAGCCACCGTCGACATCTTGCTGACGAATTCACTGCTCGCGCCGTACGGGTCGTTTCGGTGGTCCCTGGCGGACTGGCTCATGACCGGATCGACGCTGTCCGCGATCGCCCTGGGCACGTTGTAGGCGCGCACGTGGTAGCCCCTGGAGTCGATGACCAGAATGATCCCGCTGAATCCGGGATCGCGCCCGAGGATGACGTTGTGAATGGCATCCGGGGTGGTCACGCCGGTCTGGTTGGACGCCACCGCCGCCACCCAGATCGGCGGTCGCGGAGCCCACGCCCACCGGGTGCTCAGGATTTGGTCGTTCAGCCGATCCGGGCTCTGCAACGGCGGATTCGCCCCCGGGTCGGCCAACACGTGGGTCTGCGCGCTGAACTTGTCCACCAGCTGGTTTGTGTAGGTGTCGGCCGAGGCCGACGGCGCCAGCAGCATCGCCAGCGCCACCGTCAACGGGGCCAGCACAAGCCCTCGGAATCGTAGGGTCACTTTCCTCCTGCCGGGTGTCGATGACTCGATCCTTGCGGTGAGCGAAGAAAACGTCCACTGTCGACCGATGGTTGACCGTCGTACCCTTGACGGCGTGAACGCCCGGCGCAGCCCGTTCCGGGCCGATCTGCTGCAGGGCAAGGCGGCCCTGATCACCGGCGGGGCCACGGGTCTCGGCCTCGAGATCGCGCGGGTGCTGGGCGGCCACGGCGCCCGGATCGCGATCTGCAGCCGCAAGGAAGCCAACCTCGAGGCGGCGGTTGCGGTGTTGCGGGAGGCCGGGATCGAGGCCGTCTACGGCGTCTGCGACGTGCGGAGCCACGATGAGGTGACCGCCGTCGTCGAGGACGTGATCCGGGCCTTCGGCCGGCTCGACGTCGTCGTCAACAATGCCGCAGGGAACTTTCCCGTCCCGGTCAGCGGTCTGAGCGCAGGCGGCTTCAAAGCCGTGGTCGACATCGACCTGCTGGGGACGTTCAACGTTTCGAAGGCGGCTTACGAGCTATGCCTGCGGGAAAACGGTGGATCCGTCGTGAACATCAGCGCGGCGACCCAGTACCGCGGCATGGCCTTGCAGGCGCACGTGGTGTCGGCCAAGGCCGGCGTCGACGCGTTCACCCGCGCCTGTGCCATCGAGTGGGGGCCGGACGGCGTCCGCGTGAATGTCGTTGCGCCCGGGGCGATGTCGGGAACTGAGGGCGTGAAGAGGATCACCGGCGACAACCAACATCGCGCCACGCAGAACCCGTTGCGCCGGGCGGGTTCGACCACCGAGGTCGCCGAGGCGGTGCTCTTCCTCGCCAGCGACGCCGCGTCCTATGTCACCGGGGCGACCCTGGTTGTCGACGGCGGTGGATGGCTGACCGCCAGCGGGGTACCGGATCTTCCCGGCTATCAATAGATTCGGCTCTACTCGAGGTATCCGCGGGGGAGCACCGAGAAGTCCACGCACGCCGCGGCCAATACGTCACCCAGATGAGGGCCGACCGGCGCGGCGAGGGTGAGCATCGCGCCCGCCGATGGCGCCTTCAGGGTGGCGACGTTGTGGTTGGTCAGCAGTTGGATGGCCTCGGATTCGATGTCGCTCCAACCGGTGTGGACGGTCATCAGGGTCAGCACACCCAGGGCCTCGCCGGAGGGCGACAGCAGGCGGTGATGCCAGGCGCCGTCGGCCTTGTGCCCGGTGTGCGGCCGAACCACCGCCAGCACGGTGCCGCCGCCGTCTTCCAAGCGCGCGGCGCCGTCGGCGGGGACGATCTTTCCCACGGGTGTGTTCTGGTTGGTGATGGTGGTCGTCGCGGCGACCGCGATCTTGAGCTCGTCGCCGTTGGCCGCCGTCAGGGTGTACTCGCTCTTGCCGCCGTTCTTGAAGCCCAACAGGACCGCGGCGCCGCCCTTTTGCTGGGCGCGCGCCAGTTCGGTGCCGTCGGGCGTGGCGAGCGTGGCCCGCAGGGCGTTGGACGTCGACCTCGACACGCGCGCGAGGACGACCGTTGCATCGCCGATAATCGACATGGCGAGATCCTAGGCTCGCGTGGGGCGATTATCAGCAGGTTCGTCACATCTTGACGGTCAACGGCCACACGTTCCAGATGTCGTCGCAGTACTCGGTGATGGCCCGATCCGACGAGAATTTCCCGCTGCGCGCGGTGTTCAGGATCGACATCTTGGTCCACGACTCCCGGTCCTGCCACGCGGCGCTCACCCGCTCCTGGCAGCTCACGTACGACGCGTAGTCGGCGCAAACCAGGAAGGGGTCGTCATGGCGCAGGTTGTCCACCAGCGGCCGGAACACCTCGGTGTCCCCGCCCGAGAAGGTGCCGCCGGCAATCAAATCCAGCACCGCGCGCAGCTCGGCGTCACCGTCGATGTAGTCGGCCGGGCGGTACCCGCTCGCCTTGACCGCCTCGACCTCCTGCTCGGTCAGGCCGAACAGGAAGAAGTTCTCCGCACCCACCTCGTCGCGCATCTCCACGTTCGCGCCGTCGAGCGTGCCGACCGTCAGCGCGCCGTTGATCATGAACTTCATGTTCCCGGTGCCCGACGCTTCCTTGCCCGCGGTGGAGATCTGCTCGGACAGGTCGGCGGCGGGGTAGATCATGTGGGCGTTCTGCACGTTGAAGTTGGGCACGAACGCGACCCTCAGGAATCGGTTGACGTCCGGGTCGGCGTTGACGGTTTCCCCAACGGCGTTGATCAGCTTGATGATTCGCTTCGCCATGAAGTACCCGGGCGCCGCCTTGCCGCCGAAGATGAAGGCACGCTGCGGAATGGACAGGCCGGGGTTCTGCTTGAGCCGGTGGTACAGCGCCACGACGTGCAGCACGTTGAGATGCTGACGCTTGTACTCGTGGATGCGCTTGACCTGGACGTCGAACATCCAGTCCGGATTGAGTTCGACGCCGGCCACCGAGCGGATGTACTTGGCCAGGCGCGCCTTGTTATTGCGTTTGATGTCACGCCATTCCCGCCGGAAGGCGGCGTCCTCGGCGAATGGCTCCAGGCCGCGCAGAAGTCCCAGATCGGTCAACCAGCCGTCACCGACGGTGCGGTCCAACAGTTCCCGGAGCCCGGGATTGGCCAGCGCAAGGAAGCGGCGCGGCGTCACGCCATTGGTCTTGTTGCTGAAACGCTCGGGCCACATCTCGTAGAAGTCATTGAGCACACTGCTTTTCAGGAGCTCCGAGTGCAGGGCGGCGACGCCGTTGATGGCGTGGCTGCCCACCGTGGCCAGGTGCGCCATTCGGACGTTCTTACCGCCGTTTTCGCCGATGAGCGACATCCGGCCGATCCGCTCCTCGTCACCGGGGAACCGGGCGCGCACCGCGTCGAGGAACCGGCGGTTGATTTCGTAGATGATCTCGAGATGGCGCGGTAGCGCTTCCGCGAAGAGCTCCAGCGGCCAGGTCTCCAGCGCCTCCGGCAGCAGGGTGTGGTTGGTGTAGCCGAACGTGGCGACCGTGATTTCCCACGCCTCGTCCCAGTCCAGCTGTCGCTCGTCGACAAGCAACCGCATCAGTTCGGCGACGCCGATCGAGGGATGGGTGTCGTTGAGCTGCACGGCAAACCGCTGGGGTAGCTCCCTGACGGAGACGTCGGCCAGGTCGTCCATGATGTGCAGCACGTGTTGCAGGGAGCACGACACGAAGAAGTACTGCTGCAGCAGGCGCAACTGTTTGCCCGCCTCCGGCTCGTCGTTCGGATACAGCACCTTGGTGACCGTTTCCGACATCACCTCGTCTTCGACGGCGCCGTAGTAGTCACCGGTGTTGAACGCTTCCAGCGCGAAAGACTTGACGGCCCGTGCGCTCCACAACGTCAGCACGTTGCAGGTGTTCACCCCGTAACCCTGGATGGGGGTGTCATAGGCGACGCCCTTGAGCACCCGCCCCGGCACCCACCGGACGCGATCATGGCCGCCGTCGTCCGTGTAGTGCGCGGCGTAGCCGCCCCACTTGACCAGGTAGTTGACGTCGGGTTTGGCGATCTCCCAGGGGTTTCCGTGGTCGAGCCAGTTGTCGGTCTGTTCGACCTGCCAGCCGTCGTGGATCTCCTGGTCGAAAATGCCGAACTCGTAGCGGATTCCGTAACCGATCGCCGGCCGCTCCAGGGTGGCCAGCGAGTCCAGATAGCACGCGGCCAGCCGGCCGAGGCCGCCGTTGCCCAGTCCCGGTTCCTCTTCGCACGCCAGTACGGTGTCGAGGTTCTGGCCCATCGCCGCCAGCGCCTCCCGGGCCGCGCGCTCCATGCCGAGGTTCAGCAGATTGTTGCCCAGTTGCGGCCCCATCAGGAATTCCGCCGACAGGTAGCAGGTCACCTTGCGGCCGAGATCGAGCGAGGTTTGCGTCGAGACCACCCGGCGGTCCTGCATGCGGTCGCGCACGGCCAGGGCGAGTGCCCGGTAGTAGTGCTCGGGCCGCCGGGCCGCGGCCGGGCGGCCGATGGAGTAGCGCAGGTGGTCGTTGATGGCCCGCTGCAGTGCGGCCGCGCTCATCCCCGTGCGCGAGTGCTCAACCAGATCCGCCCGCGTAGGGCTGGCGGGAGAGACTCCGTCGGGGGGTGTCTGTTCGACATCGGTCATGGTGGTCCTGCTCCCTAGAGGTTGCCGCAATATCAACCGAGCCGCCCGGGGGACGGCAGAGCGTCAGTCTGGCAGCGATGTTTGCACACCAGGCGCGCGGTTGAAGGCCGTTGCGTAAACAGCAGCTCACGGGCCGGCGACGAAACGGCGGCCCACGCCTAGCCTCAATGGGCGCCGGAGAGGTTCAACGTGACCACGCCGGCGATGATCAACCCGACGCCGACGACCTTCGCGACAGACACCGGCGAGCCGAGAAACAACACGGCGATCAGCACGATCAGGGCGGTGCCGATCGCCGACCACAACGCGTAGGCGACGTCTGTCTGCATGCCGCGCGCGATCGACAGCGCCAAGAGCGCGAACGAGACGGCGTAGCCGGTCAGGCAGATGACCGTCGGCCACAGTCGGGTGAAACCCTCCGTGCTCTTGAGCAGGCTGGTCGCGATCACCTCCGCGACGATGGCGCAGAGGAGAAACACGTAAGTCAAGACGCCTCCTTGCGTGTGGACGTACATGTATGTGTGTACAGGACGGGTCGTGGAAGGATTGCGCCGTATGACGTTTGCCGCGCAGCCGTTGACGTTCGACGTCGGTGACGTGATCGGGGAGCGGGCGTCGCTTGCGGCGACCCACTATCCGGCGGGCGGCGAGCCGCTCGGGCTCCTGGTTTGCCTGCCGGGCGGCACTTACAGCCGCGACTACTGGGACCTGCGTATTCCCGGGCGGCATGGGTACAGCTTCGCCGAGTTCGCCTCGGGCAACGGCTATGACGTAGTGACCATCGATCCGCTGGGCACGGGTGAAAGTTCGCAACCAGCAGGGGATTTCGGCTTTCCTGACATCGCCGCCACGCTGGCGCACGCGGTGTCCGCGTTGCCCGCCGCAATCGGAGTCCACGCGCCGCCGGTGGCCCTGGCGCATTCCCTCGGCGGCTACCTGGCCATCACCCAGCAAGCGCTGTTCTGCAGCTACGCCGCGCTGGCCCTGCTCGGCTGCACCAATCAGCACGTCGCGCCGCTGAACCTGGACCCCGCATTCATCGCCCGGTCGGCGACCGCGCGTGGACGCGCCGACCTCGAGCGGGAGATCCTCGCCGCCTTGCCGCAGCCCTACTTCGAGGGCCCGCGCGAGTATCTGCAGAGCTGGTTTCACCTCGCCGACGTCCCCGCCGACGTCGTCGCGGCGGACTGCGTCGTCGCGAAATCGCTGGTGCCGCGCGTGTTCGGGACCGCCATGATTCCCGGCGTCGTCGCCGAGCGCGCCGCACAGATCGAGGTTCCGGTGTTGATCGGCTACGGCGCCGTCGACGTGTCGCCAGATCCGCGCGCCGAGGCCGGCCTGTATAGCGCCTGCCCCGACATCACCACACTGGTCCTGGCCGACAGCGCGCACTGCCACAACATGGCGTCGAGCCGGCATCGGCTCTGGCGGCGCCTGCTCGACTGGACTGCGACCGTAACCTCTGGATCGTGACGAAGGATCTGAGCCGCTACGCCCCGGCGGTGCTGAGTGTGTTTCGCATTGTCTACGGTCTGCTGTTCGCCGCCTACGGATCGAGGAGCCTGTTCGATTGGCCGGTGGCGTCGCCGGTTCGCGTCGAGTTCGGCTCCTGGCCCGGCTGGTACGCCGGGCTCATCGAAGTCGTCGCGGGTGTGCTGATCGCCGCCGGACTGTTCACCCGTGCCGTCGCATTCGTGGCCTCGGGAGAGATGGCGGTCGCCTATTTCTGGATCCACCAGCCACAAGCGCTCTGGCCGGTCGCCGATCCGCCGGCGGGCAACGGCGGCGGCTTGTCGATCCTGTTCTGCTTCGCGTTCTTGCTGCTGGTTTTCACGGGTGGCGGGAGCTACTCGATCGACGCGCTACGCGGGAGGGCACTTCCCCTCAACCGGCGATAATGGCATTCTCTGATACGGAGAAGCCATTTCCGTAGGAGGTCGAGGATGAGCGCGGACCAACGGTGCGATGGGATGGTGGCCCTCGTCACCGGCAGCAGCCGGGGGCTGGGCAAGGCGATCGCCGCACGGCTCGCCACGCGCGGTGCCACGGTCGCGCTGACCGCCCGCACGATGGACCCGGACCCCAAGTACCAGGGCTCGTTGGGCGAGACCCTGGCCGAGATCGTCGCCGGCGGCGGGAAGGCCGTCGCGGTCCAAGCCGACCTATCGCGGCCCGAGGAACGGGAAAGGCTGTTCGCCGAAGTGGTCAGCGCCGTCGGCGCCCCCGACATCCTGGTCAACAACGCGGCGGTGACCTTCCTGCGGCCCCTGGACGGCTTCCCGGAACGGCGGGCCCGCCTGATGATGGAGATGCATGTCCTCGGCCCATTGCAGTTGAGCCAGTTGGCGATTCCCGCAATGCGGGAGCGCGGGCGGGGCTGGATCCTGAACCTGACCTCGTTGGGCGGTGACCTGCCACCGGGCCCGCCGTTCTCCGAGTTCGACCGCACCGCGGGCTTCGGCTTCTACGGGACGGTCAAGGCCGCGCTCAACCGGCTGACGAAAAGCCTTGCGGCCGAACTGTACGACGACGGGATCGCCGTCAACGCCGCCGCTCCCAGCAATCCCGTGGCCACGCCCGGGGCCGGCGCCCTCGACCTGGCCAAGACCGACACCGAAGACATCGAACTGATCACCGAGACGGCCTTCCGGCTGTGTACCGGTGACCCGAAGATCCTGACCGGACGCATCGCGCACACCCAGCCCTTCCTCGCCGAGGTCGGCTGGACCAGGTCGGCCGGCTGAATGGCCGAACTGGACTTAGACGAGCTGCGGCAGCGCCTGGCGGGCGCCGGAATCACCGGCGTCGCACCGATTTCCGGGGGCGCCTCCAGCCTCACCTTCCGGGCCGCCCTGGACGGGCGGCCCGCGGTGATCAAGGTCGCCCCGCCCGGGGTCGAACCGGTCGCGCATCGCGACGTGCTGCGGCAGGCCCGCCTCCTGAAAGCCCTTGCGGGCAGCGCGGTTCCGGTGCCCGAGGTGTTATGGGAGGACCCGGGGAAACCGCCACACACACCGCCGCTGTTCGTGATGTCACACGTTGAAGGCGAATGCGTCGAACCGCTTTTCGACGGTTGCACCGGCGGCGCCGGCTTGGCCGAGCGGTACCGCAATGCATGCCGGGCCATGGCCGCGTTGCACGGTTTGCGGCCCGGCGAAATCGGCCTGGGTGATGAACCGATTGTCGATGCGGTCGCAGAAGTCTGGCGTTGGTCCGAGACGCTGCAGACCGTCGATGCGGCGCTGGTGCCCGATTGGCCCGGGGTGCGCGACGCGTTGTTGGGTTGCGCGCCAACGCCCATGGGGCCGAGCGTGGTGCACGGTGACTTCCGTCTGGGCAACCTGATGGCGACCGGCTCGTCTATCAACGCGGTGATCGACTGGGAGATCTGGTCGGTGGGCGATCCGCGGATCGACGCCGGCTGGTTCCTGATCAACTGCGACCCGGACACGTACCGGCGCGTTGCGCGCTCGACGGCCGAGGTGCCCCCCGTCGCCGAACTCGCCGACATCTATCGGAAAGAACTGGGCCGCAACATCACCGACGTGGCCTGGTTCCGCGCGCTCGCCTGCTTCAAATCGGCGGCGACGTGGTCGCTGATCGTCAAGCACAATCGGCGACGAGCGGCCCCGCGAGCGGAACTGGAAGCGATGGCGACAACGCTGCCGGGCTTGCTGGACCGGGCGCGGTCACTGCTGATCTGACGGTGTGGGTGATCAGGCGCAATTGGCGTGGAGATTTTGGCACCACATCCCGACGCCACCCCAGTCACCCGAAGAGCCGACTGAATCTTCGTATGGGTTCGTCATCGTCGTCGGGTACTGGATCTGCCATTCGTCGATCGTCGGGATGTCGTCCACCTGGCCCGGGTCTGGAGACGCGAGCGCCGTTCCGACCGCGAATCCGCCGGCGCCGGTCATGACTGCGACGGCCACCGAACCCACGACAAGTACGGCGGCGAATCTGCGCTTCATGGTCGCGGCCCCTTCCGTCGTTTGCCTGAACTGCCGGCTAACAAAGCCTAATTCTAGCTTCGGCGTCCAAGTCGCATAAGAGTCACGAACACACAACGACTTTGATCGGGCGCCCAGCAAATTTCGCGACTCGAAACGGTAAGTGCGTACGTTGGCGTGCGTGAGGCCGGTAACCGTGGTCGTTCGTCGTGCCCTGGTGGTCGCCGCTTGCCTCGTTTTGTCTGTGGTCACGGCGCCGGCGGCGTCCGGTGATCCCGATGACGGTCCCGAGATCGAGCCTGCCGCTGCGACTTCGGCACCGGCCGATGGGACGGTGCCATCGAATCCCCCCGTCCTGTTGAACACTCCCGACGGCTGGACCCTGGGGCTGGGCGCCAAGGACGAGATGCAAGTCCCGGTGGCACCGCTGACCACCTCCATCGCCTCGCGCGAATACATGGCCAGCGGCATCTTCGTCGGCTCGCTGAAAGGACCGGAAGAGCCCCACGGAATCCTGGAGGTGGGTTACCAGATCGGCTGCGGGATCGATATGAGTACATCCAACGGCGTGATCATGGAGGGTGGCGCCGGCATCATCCCCGGCGTCAGCCCCACCTTCGACACCACCGGTACGTTGCCGCCCCTGCTGCCGTTCGTTTCGACGCCGATGAACGGCGTGATGAGCATCGGAATGAAACCCGGCCTCGTCCTGACGGTGCCGGTGATCAAGAAGAATTTCAAGGGTGCGAACCCCTGGGTGATGATCAGCAACTTCCACATCAAGATCGACGGATGCGTCGGCCAGTCCTTCATCCGTTCCTACGCGGTGCTCACTCGGATGACCGATCTGTCCGACGTGGTGCTGTCGTATGTCGGCGTCACGAAAGCCGTCTAACGCGTACGGTGGCGACCCGCTTCGCCCGGCTCCGCCGCGCTAGCGATCGCCACGGGCCCGATGGTGGCGACCCGCTTCGCCCGGCTCCGCCGCGCTAGCGATCGCCACGGGCCCGATGGTGGCGACCCGCTTCGCCCGGCTCCGCGGCGCTAGCGATCGCCACGGGCCCGATGGTGGCGACCCGCTTCGCCCGGCTCCGCCGCGCTAGCGATCGCCACGGGCCCGATGGTGGCGACCCGCTTCGCCCGGCTCCGCCGCGCTAGCGATCGCCACGGGCCCGATGGTGGCGACCCGCTTCGCCCGGCTCCGCCGCGCTAGCGATCGCCACGGGCCCGATGGTGGCGACCCGCTTCGCCCGGCTCCGCGGCGCTAGCGATCGCCACGCCGCGGGATGCCGGCCAACTTGTCGGCGAACTTGGCCTCGGCCGCCGCGCGCAACCGCAGCAGATGTTCGGACGGGAACAGGTCGGGCGCGGGAGCACGGTCCTTCAGCAGCAAGCGGGCCAGCGTCACCTTGTGCACCTCGGTCGGGCCGTCGGCAAGCCCCAGCACGAACGACTCCACCAGGTACTGCACGAACGGCATCTCGTGGGTGGTACCCAGCGAGCCGTGCAGCTGCAGCGCCCGCGACGACACGTCGTGTAGCACCTTCTGCATCATCGCCTTCACCGCCGAGATGTCTGCCCGCACCGCCTTGTAATCGTTGAATTGGTCTATCTTCCAAGCGGTTTGCAGGGTCAGCAGCCGGAAGGCCTCGATCTCCATCCAGGAGTCGGCGATCATCTCCTGGACGAGTTGCTTGTTCGAAAGCGCCTCGCCCTGCGTGTACCGCGAAACCGCCCGCTCGCAGAGCATGTCGAAGATCCGGCGGACCAGGCCGACCGTGCGCATCGCGTGATGAATCCGCCCGCCGCCCAGGCGGGTTTGGGCCACGACGAAGGCCCCGCCCCGCGGACCCAGCATGTGGTCGGCCGGCACCCGGACGTTCTCGTAGCGGACATAGCCCTCACGCCCGCCGCCCACCGGCTGATAGCCGAGGCCGACGTCGCGCAGCACGTTGATGCCGGGCGTGTCGCCGGGCACGACGAACATCGAGTAACGCTGATAGGGCGGCGCTTCGGGATCGGTCATGGCCATCACGATCAGGAATGACGCCATCGAGGCGAATGACGAGAACCACTTCTCCCCGTTGATGATCCAGTGATTCCCGTCCTGCACCGCGGTGGTGCGGAAGACCTTGGGGTCGGCGCCGCCCTGCGGCTCTGTCATCGAGAAGCAGGACACGATGCGGTTGTCGAGCAGCGGCTCGAGATAGCGGACCTTGAGCTCGGGCGTGCCGTAGTGCGCCAGGATCTCGCTGTTGCCGGAGTCGGGGGCCTGGGAGCCGAATACGATCGGCGCGCACTCCGAGCGGCCCAGGATCTCGTTGAGCAGCGCGAGTTTCACCTGGCCGTAGCCCGGGCCGCCCAGGTGCGGCCCGAGGTGGGTGGCCCACAGGCCACGCTCCTTGACGATGTCTTGCAGGGGCGGAATCAGCGCCTGGCGCACCGGGTCGTTGAGGTCATGGGATTCCTTGACGATCAGGTCGATGGGTTCGCACTCTTCGCGCACGAAGTCCTCGACCCATTTGAGTTGCCGTGCCCATTCGGGATCGGTGGAGAAGTCCCACGACATCTATCGGCCCTCTCGGTTGCTTTGTGCCACCACGCCCGCCTGGACAAGCTCGGTGATCTCTTGTGCGTTCAACCCCAGTTCGACCAGCAGCGCGCGCGTGTGATCACCGGGAAGCGATGGCGGTGTCGGGGTGGGCGGCCGGGTGCGGGAGAACCGGGGCCAGGTCATCTCGCATGCCACCGACGAGGCGGCCGAGCGTCGCAAGAAATGGTCGTCGTGACGGG